>JAEUWI010000093.1 GCA_016791475.1 Candidatus Hydrogenedentota bacterium | reverse complement strand
GCTACCGAACGCCAAATGAAGTCTTCTATTCCCAACGAAAAGAACAGCATGTTGCACTTAGAGCTTGAATCCAGGCCCCGCAGTCTCCGTCGACTATCAACTTTCCACGCTCAACTGCTATGATACGTCCATGTTCGGTGCCACGTTACGTCGGGGTTGCGGTGGCCCGCCCCCCGCGGGGCCCTTCCGCGGGGCAAACCCCAGACGAAACACGCTTGATGCAGAGGAGCATGGCATGGCACACACGGTATGTTTGATTCGCGGTGATGGCATCGGACCTGAAGTTACGGAGGCGGCCCAGCGCGTCATCGAGGCGTCGGGCGTTAAGATCGACTGGATCGATTTGCCCGCTGGCGCCGGAGCGGTCGAGGAATACGGCAAAGTCCTGCCCACCCACACCATCGACCAGATCGAGCAGCACAAGGTCGCACTCAAAGGCCCCGTCACCACCCCCATCGGCAAAGGCTTCAAGAGCGTCAACGTCCAGTTGCGCATGCGCCTGAATCTCTATTCCGCCATCCGACCCGTCCGCAGCATCGAGGGGGTAAAGACCCGCTACGAAGGCGTGGACCTCGTGGTGTTCCGCGAAAATACCGAAGGCCTCTACTCCGGCCTAGAAAACGAGATCGTGGAAGGCGTCGTCACCAGCCTCAAAGTTGTCACGCGAAAAGCCAGCGAACGCATCGCCCGCGCCGCCTTCACCTACTGCAAAGAGCGCGGCCGCAAGAAGGTCTCGGTCTTCCACAAGGCCAACATCATGAAAAAGTCCGACGGGCTTTTCCTCGATTGCGTTCGCGAAGTCCATCAAACCATCGCGCCGGAGATCGAATACGAAGAGCTCATCATCGACAACGCCTGCATGCAGATGGTCCGCGACCCCAGCCGCTTCGACGTGCTCCTGCTGGAGAATCTATTCGGCGACATCATCAGCGACCTTTGCGCCGGGCTCGTGGGCGGGCTGGG
This sequence comes from Candidatus Hydrogenedentota bacterium, assembly GCA_016791475.1. Lineage (NCBI taxonomy): Bacteria > Pseudomonadati > Candidatus Hydrogenedentota > Candidatus Hydrogenedentota bacterium. The sequence continues at coordinate 17,968 of JAEUWI010000093.1, read as the reverse complement.
CGTGGTTCCAGGCGCAAACTACGGCGACGATGCGGCGGTCTTCGAAGCCGTCCACGGCAGCGCGCCCGACATCGCCGGCAAGGATATCGCCAATCCCCTGGCCGTGATCATGAGCGGCGTCATGATGTTGCGCCATCTGGGGGAAGACGCCCAGGCTACCCGGATCCGCGCGGCGTATGATGCCCTCCTCGCCGAAGGCAACCCCGCCGAGAAGACCCGGGATCTGGGCGGCACCGCCGGTACCCAGGCCTTTGCCGATGCCGTCATCAAGCGGTTACTATAGTCGGCGTCGATTAAATTGGAGTGTGGCACAGCCGTCCCGGTTGTGATTGCGCGCCGACAGGCGCGGCTTTCGCACCGTGAACGGTTGATCCATGGCAGTGGACGCAGGAGAGAAATCATGAAACGACTATATGTCTCAGCGACGATCGCCGCGATTGTCGCCTTGGCGCCCGCTTTTGCGGAAGAGACCTTCGACCTGGACGCGGTCATGGCGGTGATCTATCCCGAGTCCACCGGCCCCTTCATGGGGGACTGGGAAGGGAAGTGGTCGGAGCAGGAGGAGAAAGATCCCTTCCTGGGCGCCCAAATCATTGCCCGGGGCAACGACACGTATCAGATCAACCTCGTCCCCCAGCTTGACAACCGGGGCGAGCCCTATGTGCAGACCACCGTCAAGCTGAAGGACGACAAGCTGACCTTCAAGAGCGGCAAGTACTACGGCACCGTCACCGCGGACGAGTTCACGGGGGGGCGCGTAGAAGAGGATCCAGCGAAGAACGCGACCTTCAGCCTCAAGCGCACGGTCCGCCCCTCGCCCAATCTCGGCAAGCCCGCGCCCGAAGGCGCCGTGGTTCTTTTTGACGGTTCCAGCCTGGATGCCTGGGAAAATGATCCCGCTGGCCCCTGGGGCATTCGCGATGGCGTGCTCATGTCCGTCCATCCCGAAGGCAAGGCCCTCGTTTCGAAGCAGACCTTTAATGACGTCACCGCCCATATCGAGTTTCGCCTGCCCTACCTCCCCGAGAAAACCGGGCAGGAGCGGGGCAATGGCGGCGTGTTCTTCCTGGGTGAGTATGAAGTGCAGGTCCTCGATTCCTATGGCCTCCCCGGCTACTACCAGGAATGCGGAGCGTTGTACAAGGTGTCGCCGCCCCACATCAACATGTGTCGCCCACCCAATGAATGGCAGAGCTACGACATCGAGTTTACCGCGCCGAAATTCGATGAAAACGGCAAGCAAATCGCCAACCCCCGGATCACGGTGAACCACAACGGCAAGCTGATTCACCACGACGAGGAGATACCCCTCGTGCCCACCAACTCCTACAAGGATCGAATCGCGCCCCACCCCAAAGGCCCGGGACACTTTCAGCTTCAGGCCCACCGGAACCACGTGCAGTATCGCAATATCTGGATTGTTGAGAAGAAGTAGTACCTCCCGACACGCCGGCACGCGCGTATTGGGACCGTGGTACCGAGGATGAATTTTCATGCCGCGTTTTCAGGACAAGGTTGTTTTCATCACCGGCGCCTCCTCTGGCATCGGTGCGGCCACCGCGCTTGAGTTTGCCCGTGAAGGGGCCACGGTCGTGCTCGCCGCCCGGCGCACGGATCGCCTGGACTCGGTCAAGGAGGAGATCGAGACCCTGGGCGGAAAGGCCCTGGCCCTGGTCTGCGACGTGACCGACCGCAACAGTATCGATGCCGCCGTCGCCGAGACGGTTGCGGCCTTCGGGCGGATTGATGTGGTATTGGCAAACGCGGGCTTCGGTGTGAGCGGCGCCGCCGTGAAACTGAAAACCGAAGACTATCGCCGCCAGTTCGACACCAATGTTTTCGGCGTCATCGACACCGTTCACGCCACCTTGCCCCATCTCCAGGCGAGCAAGGGGCGCCTGGCGATCGTCAGTTCCGTCATGGGGCGGGTGGGACTTCCCGCTTCCGGGCCCTACTGCGCCAGCAAATTCGCCATGGTGGGCTTTGCCGAATCCATCTACTACGACCTGGCCGAAGTCGGCGTAAGCGTCACCTGCATCAACCCGGGTGTCGTCTCCAGCGAAATCCGCACCCTCAACAACAGGGGCGAGCAAACCGGGCGAAAAGACCCCGCCCCAAAGTACCTCGTCATGTCCACCGACGTGGCCGCCCGGAAGATGGTGCGCGCCATTTATCGCCGCACACCCGAGTTCACCTTCACCGGCCACGGTGTCCTCGTCACCTTTCTCAACCGCCACTTTCCCCGCACCACCCGCCGCCTCATTCGCTTCGTCACCAAAGGCCGCATGGCCAAGGTGGAGAAACTCAAGCGCGGGGGTAGTTGACAGTTGATCCGCCGCAGGCGGAACAGTTGACAGGTGCTGGTTGGTGGTTGACCGCTGATCGCTGACCGCTGACGGCGCGCCACGGTCTTGACCTCCTGGTTGTATCCGTCCTATCGGTCCCATCCGTCCTATCACCCAACAAAAATGGCCAGCACCATAGGCGCCGGCCAAAACTTTTCTTCCGCTGTCAACTATCAACTAACCACATACGCCTTCTTGATATAGTCGAGGTTCGGGTGGGCTTTCTCCAGGTAGGCATTGCCCTGATCCTGGATGCGGCCCTGATCCGGCGATTCACCGTATTCGTCGTTGATCGCTTCCACCGTCTCCATATTCTCAATGACTTCCCCAATGGGGGAGAAGCCCTGGCCGTCAAGGAAAGCGTTGTCGCCATAGTTGATGAACAACTGGGTCGTGCGCGTGCCCGGGCCGGCCGTGGCGAAGGTCAGCGTGCCCTTGCGGTTGCTCTGCCGTACCGGGTCATCCTGGATCCGGTCGCTCCGCCATTTGGCGGACACCTTCGGGTCGCCGTGGATACCGAACTGGACGATGAAGGGGCGGGGTCTCGTCACGACGCGGAAAAACCGCACGTCCGTGAAGAATCCTTCTTCCACCAGGCCCAGGAAGCGGGCCGCGCCACGGGGCGCCCAGTCGTCGTGGATTTCAACGGTGAAGTCGCCACAGGTGCATTCAAACTTAACTTTGACCGACATTCTATTCTCCGGGGGTTGTGTATGAAGAGCATCGCGGGATCGGGCAGGTTACTTAACCTGTGAAACCGTGGTAATAAAGTCGAGGTTTGGAAAGTCCCGCTTAAGATAGGCCGTGCCCTCTTGTTTGATCATGGACTGGTCCGGCTGTTCACCGTATTCCGGATTGATCTTCTCCACGTTTTCCATGCCGTAGACCACTTCGCCGAAAGGGGTGAAGCCCATTGAGTCCAGATTCGCGTTGTCCCCATAGTTGATAAACAACTGGGTTGTGCGTGTGTTCGGACCACCGGTGGCGAAGGTAATCTTGCCCTTCTGGTTGCTCTTGCGCACCGGCTCGTCCCGCAGATTCTTGTTGGTGTACTGGGCCGTCATCTTGGGGTCGGCCGCCAGACCAAACTGCACCACAAAGCCGGGCACCACGCGGAAGAAACCCGAGTTGTTGAAGAATCCCGTCTTGCAAAGCTCGAAGAAGCGCTTGGAGCCCTCCTCCGACCACTTCGTGCTGCACTCGACGACGAAGGGGCCCGCCGTGGTATCGAATTTTACGCGGAATACCTCCGGGGCCGTCTCCGCCCAGGGAATCATCTCATACCCTTCCAGCGTTGTCGGCTGCGGTGTGGGCTCGCTGGCCGCGGCGTCAAGCGCCGGGGTGGCGGCGGCCTTCTCCTCGCCCGCCTTGGCCATCGCCTCCTTTGCGGCTTCGGCCTTGGAAAGCTCCGCCGCCTCCGCCAGTTTCTTTTCCGTCTCCGCCGCCTCCGCCAGCTCCGCTTCCGTTTTGATGGTCTGCTGGAATGCCGTCCGCACCCCTACGATACCGGCAATGACGATTATAACCCCGAGCAATGTAACCAGATTACGCTTCACGGCAACTCTCTCCTAAAAACTCAACGCGTTGACAAGGCTGCGCCAGAACTCCGCCAGAGCGGGCTGCAAAATTCAAAGCCCGTATCATACCTGCTGCCGCGCCGACCCCGCAAATGCGCTTTCCGGGCCGTAAACGCGGCCCGGGTGAGGCTTGTCCGGCGGGCCAACTGTAATATCCCTTTTTGCTTTCAGTATACTCCCCACTTGTGAGTCACAGCGGGAGAGTTGCCATGTTTCAAGATTTTCGGGTTGCCTATTTGCGCAAACACGTCAAGGTCAAGGATGCCCAGCGTTTTTCCTTCCTGCGGCAGATGGTGGCCTATTTCCTTTCGGAATCGGCCCGAAAGACCCCCCACGCCGCCATGGTCGCCCAGTACGACGTGACCCGGCTCGTCGAATACGGCCAGAAGAAAGAGGGTGAAATCGCCCAGGACGCGGAGGCCATGGACGAGAAGTCCCTCTTCCGCCGGGCAATCCACAAGAACTTCTCGGCCTTCTTTCTCAAGGCCATCGCCCATAGTCTCCATCACACCCCCTGCATGAACGCCTTCATCGATTATGCTCCGTTTCTCAACGGCGGCACACTCTATCGGGCCGAAGACGTCAATTTGAGCTTTACCGCCCACACCAAGCACGGTGTGGTGCGGCCGGTGCTCCGCAATCCCCACCTCAAATCCCTGGAGCAGGTCGCATCGGAAATGCGCGACCTCGTCCGCCGCGCGCGCCGCACGGATCCCGAGCAGCTCTATTTTCAGGCGGCGGGTATCTACGCCAGGGTCGGCCTCAAAGAGCTCGACCTCAAGGCCGCGGGCGCCCTGTGGATCACCCTGCGCGGCATGCTCTGGCAGCGACCCGTGCCCGAGCCCGGTTATGACAAAATCCCGGAGTCGGACAAGCTTCAAGTGGAGGACATCCTCGGCGCCACCTGCACCGTGGCCAACATCGGCATGATGATTTCAGGCAACCAGACCGTTACGGTTATAGTTCCGCCCGAGGTCATGATGTTTGGCATCGGCGATCTGAAACTGGCCCCGTGGGTCGTGGATGGCCAGGTCGTGCCCCGCTACACCATCACCATCACCGGCTCCATGGATCACCGCGCCTTCGATGCGGGCGAAGCCTTCCCCTTTGGCAAGCACATCAAGCGCTACTTCGACAATCCCGAGCTGATCTTCGAATGGAAAGAGGGCGATCCCATCTGACCCGGTCCCATCCGGGGCCGCTCTTCCCTTCCGTGAATTATGAAATGATACGCGGAGGAAGAAGTTCGTTACTTCACCGCGGATTGCGCGGAAACCCACGTTTTCATTGACCCCTTCGTGGTTCTTGCGGAAGCAACAAAAAACGGCTTCCCGCCCCATGGGAGGCGGGAAGCCGGTCGAATAGACTGTTCTGATCCGACGGACGCGGTCTACTTCTCGAGTATCACGAGGAAATCGTTGTAGCTCTTGCCGTGGTTCGCCGTGATCGAAACAACGGTCCACCCGTCCTTGAGCATCTGGTCAAGTTTGTCTTTGTTTGATCCGTTGGATTCAATAATCAGCGATGACTGCATGGCGCCTCCTCCTGGAAACTGGGCTGAATGCGTAAATCAAGCCCGCCCCGCGCTTCGGACCGAGCCCCAAAAAAACTGCCGCGATAGTAGCATGTTTTTCGGGCGGAATAAAGTTTTACTGCAACTTCAAAACCCCGAGGTTCACCGTCGAGCCGGGCGGCAGGGGCGTCTCGCGCACCTCCAGCATTGCGCCCGCCGTCACCTTGAAGCTCAGCACAAACTCGCCCGCGGGCAGATTGGGGAAGCGCGCCACACCCTCCGCGTCCGTCGTGGACTGGGCCGGCCACCAGGGGCCGCGCGTGGCATGGGACAACATGAGCGCCACGGTCTGGCTTGCCGCGGGCTGGCCGTCGGGCAGCATCAACTGCGCTTCCAGCCCCGAGGCCTCCACCATCTGGATGCTCAGCGTGCCCTCCACGGATGATCCGCCCGGAAGAACCTCGTAGAAATTGTTCGGGAAATAGCCCAATGTCGGGTCCCAGGCGCGCAGGAAGAGGTGCTCCTTGTTCTCGAAGCGGATCGTACCCATGCCCGCCTGGTCCGTGGGATCGCCCATGGCCACCGGCTTGTCAAAGGCATTCGGCTGGTGCGTCACGATGGGGGCCATGCCCTGGAGCGGCTTGCCCGCCAGATCCACGACCTGCACCGTCGCATGGACAAAGCCCGTCTCGGTCGCCGGGGTCGCCGCATTCGCCGGGACGGGAGCGGGGGCCGGTGGCGCTTCCGCCGGAGCGGGTGCGATCGCGGTCGGCGGTGGAGGCGTGTCCGCGGGTTTAACGGGATCGCCACACCCCACGGCGGCAATGGCAACGACGAAGCTGAGTGCCAGGTTTCTCATGCGGGGGGCTCCTGGGTGTCAAACTGGGTGCGATAGAGTCGGGCGTAGGCACCGTTCCGGGTCAGCAACTCACTGTGGCTGCCCTCCTCCACAATGCGGCCCTCCTGAATCAACAGGATGCGATCCGCGCGCTGAATCGTCGAAAGGCGATGGGCGATGATGAAGGCGGTCCGCCCATCCAGAAAGTGATCGAGGGCATCCTGAATCAGGCGCTCACTCTCCGAGTCCAGACTCGAGGTGGCCTCGTCGAGGATTAAGATGCTCGGGTCCTTGATGAAGGCCCGCGCAATCGCGAGGCGCTGGCGCTGGCCCCCGGAAAGGGTCGTGCCCGCTTCGTCCAGCCGGGTGTCGTATCCCTTCGGCAGTTTCTCGATAAACTCCACCGCGTGGGCGGCGGTAGCGGCGCGTTCAATGTCTTCCTGCGTGTAGTGCGACTGGCCGGCGGCAATATTCTCGCGGATGGTTTCCGCAAAGAGGATTGTGTTCTGAGTCACCAGGCTGATCTGCTCCCGAAGACTTTGCGCCGAAACCTCGCTGATGTTCTGGCCGTCAATCAGGATAGCCCCGCCCTGAATGTCGTAGAAGCGGGGAATTAATTTGATGATCGTGCTCTTGCCCGAGCCGCTTGGTCCCACCAGCGCCACCGTCTCGCCCTTGCGCACGTCCAGCGAAAAATTCCGGAGCACGGGAGTTTCGGTGCTGTAGCCGAAAGTCACGTTGTCGAAGCGGATACCCTTTTCCATCGGCGGGAGCGCGGGCGCCCCTTCCCGCTCGTCGATTTCCGGGGTCATGTCGATAAACTCAAAAACGCGCTCGGCGCTGGCTATACTGGTCTGTATCATGTTGTTCACCGCGGACATCTTGCGCAGCGGATCCAGGAGCATGGCCAAGGCGATGAGCAGCGTCGTCAACTCGCCCAGCTTGAGTTCACCGGTCTCCATTCGCTTAGCGGCGTACAGCAGAAACACGGTCACGCCCAGCACGAGGATAAACTCGGTCACCGGGCCGGTCGTCGCATGAAGGCGCACCATCTGGAGCAGGAACCGGCGCAGCCGCGTGATCTCCGTCCGGACGCGCTCGATTTCGTAGCGCTCCATCGTGAAGACCTTCACGATGCTGATGCCGTTCACGGTCTCGTTCACCACGGAAGCCATGCTGGAGATCTTCTCCAGGGACCGGCGGGCGCTCTTGCGCATCTTCATGCCGATCTTGGTCAACACGAGGATGACCGGCGGCATGCCGCACACGCCCACGAGGGTGAGCAGCGGATCGGTCCACAGGGCGAAGCCGAAGAAGCCGATAGCCTTGAAGGGCTCGCGCATCAGCTTGACCAGCACGCCTTCGAGGCCCCGGTTGACCATGAAAATGTCGTTGGTAAAGCGGGCCAGGGTGTCGCCCGTCGTCCGCGTCTCAAAATAGCCCACCGACTGGGCCATGAGGTTGTCGTACATCTGCCGCGCCATGTCGGTGGAAATATAGGCCCCAATCGCCCCGGAGTAATACTCTTGAATGAAACGCGCCACGCCGGTCACGAAGGCGAAAATGATCAGGAGCAGGCAGGTGTATTTGACCGCGTCCGTTTTCTCGGCCCGCATGGCGTCCACCAGTTCGCTGAACTCGCTTTCGATCCACACCGGCGGGCCAATATAGCGCTCCAGGGTCGTGCCGGGGGCGGAGATAATGGTGTTTTGTATCCACCCATTCATCTCCCGGATGCTCTGGAGATGTCGGTCTCGGGGATCCTCATGCTTCAACGCGCCATCCTGCTCATACTCCGGCACGAAGTAGGTCAGGTTCACCACTTCCCGCACCGTGATCAGCATGGCCGTGAAGGAAGCGGCGATAAACATGGCAAAGAGCAGGGAGACAATCAGCCGATACTTGTACTGCCAGGTATAGGCCAGCAGACGCCGGTACACCGTCCAGGCGGAACCCTTCGGTTTCGGGGCGGGATTGCTTGCGGGTTCGCCGTTTTGAGCAGGGAGGAGCATGAAAAAAGGGGCCTTCAGGGGGGTAGATTCGTCCCATAATGCTAGCACAGGCCCCCTCGGGGTATCAAAAGCGGGGATGGGCCGGCGTGCATTGCACCGGGCGGAATAGGGTACAATTGCGCCATGAAGCTTCTATACGCGGGATGGTGCCTCCTGTTCCTTCTAGTGGCACCCTGGGTCGCGGCCGATACACTCAGTGAAGGGCCCTTCGTTATCAATTTCCATCCGGACGACCGTGCCGTGGCGGAAAAGGGTCTCCAGGATCTTATCGCGGCGCGCGACGAGTTCGCCCCCCATCTGCCCCTGGGCGACGAACCCGTAACCATGCGGATCGCCCACAATATGAACGAGTTTCTGGGCCTGAGCGGCATGTACGCCCACGTGGGCGTCAGCGGCGTCACCCGGGCCGACCAGAGCTCCATCGTGGTCAAATCGCCACGGCTCCGCTCCATCGGCGACGATTTTCGCGGTACCGTGCGCCACGAGCTGATCCACGTTCTGCTCCACCGAAATACGGACACCAAACGACTTCCGCGCTGGCTCAATGAGGGCATTTGCATGATGCTGGCCAACGAAATTCGCTGGGAAAGCACCATCGAAGTTACGCGCATGCACCTCACCGGACAGATCATGCCCCTCGATACCCTCGAACGCGCCTTCCGACAGCCGGGAAGCGACCGCCAGTTTGGCGACGCCTACTCCCAGGCCCTCACCATGACCCGGGCCCTCCACAACGAAGTCGGGGAGAAAGCCTTCTGGGAAGTGATCGCCGCGCTCCGCACCGAGTCCTTCCCCGAGGCGCTCGCCGACAAGGGGGGCATTACCCTCGATCAGTTCTGGGACGATTTCAACGGCGGTCTCTGGGAACTCTCCCTTCTGACGACCCTTCGAACCGGCTCCTTCTGGGGGCTCATCGCCGCTCTCTGCCTGGTCACCGGCCTCGCCAGATGGTGGCGCAATCGCCGCATCATGCGCGGCTGGGAAAGGGAAGAAGTGGAGGAGAATTCCGAAGCCTTTGACTGGGATCGGATCCTGGAAGACGCCGACTCCTGGAAGCGCCGCCAGGGGGAAGACGGATAATCCCCGGGCTAACGCCGCGCAACTCGAAATTGCTACACTTCCGCCGTCGTTGAACGGAACTTCAAGCCATGAAAATGTTGTCCCCTGCTGATTATACCCCCGCCCGGCTGCCGGCCGAGCTGGTCAAGACCTTCAATGTGGTGGCGGGCCGCCCATACCGTCAGGGAACCTCTGTCTTCGACAAGGGGATCCGCTTCTCGGTGGTCAGCCGATTTGCCACCCGGGTCTGGCTCTGTGTCTTCGATACCGTCGGCGACACCGTGCCCGTCTGGGAATACGAGTTCGATCCCAGAACCGACCGCACCGGCGACGTCTGGACCATCTTCGTGGAGAATATGCCCAAGACGGTCTTGTACAAGTACCGCATGGACGGGCCCTATGAGACGGGTGCCGGCCACTACTTCGACAGCCGGGTTTATCTCCTCGATCCCTATTCCAAGGCCTTCGCGGGGAATGTGCACGATGGCACCATAAAGTGCGTTACCGTCGAAGAATCCCACTGGCACTCCAGGGACTACCGCCCCCGCATTCCCGTCAGTGAGACGATTATTTACGAGGCCCATGTGCGCGGCTTCACCCGGCATTCCTCTTCCGGCGTGGCCCATCCCGGCACCTATCGCGGCCTGATAGAGAAACTCCCGTACCTGAAAGACCTCGGGATAACGGCCATTGAGTTGTTGCCCATCCAGGAAGCGGGGGAGACCCGGCTCGGGCGTTGCAGCCTGAACGGGCGCGGCGAACTCATCAACTACTGGGGCTACAGCAGCATCGGCTTTTTCGCCCCCACGGGGTTGCACGCGTGCAGCGCGGAAGGCTGGGAACACCTGATCGAGTTTCGCGAGATGGTGGAAGCCATCCACGCCGCGGGCATGGAGATTATCCTGGATGTGGTTTTCAACCACACCTCCGAAGGCAACGAAATGGGGCCCTCCCTTTGCTTCCGGGGCATGACCAATTCCATCTTCTACCTGCTCGACGAGCGGGGCCGCTACCTGAATTACTCCGGTTGCGGCAACACGGTGAACTGCAATCATCCCCTGGTGCGCGATTTCATCCTCGACTGCCTGCGCTACTGGGTTTCCGTCATGCATATCGACGGCTTCCGCTTCGACCTGGCCTCCATCCTCGGTCGCGATCGCAACGGCGAAGTCGTGCAGAATGCGCCCCTGGTCGAACGCATCGCCGAAGACGCCGTCCTCCGCGATACCAAACTCATCGCCGAAGCCTGGGACGCCGGCGGCGCCTATCAGGTCGGCTCCTTTGGTGACAACCGCTGGGCGGAATGGAACGGGCGCTATCGCGACGACGTTCGCCGCTACTGGCGGGGCGATCCCCACACGCGGGGTACTTTTGCCTCCAGGGTCATGGGCAGCGCCGATGTCTACGAGTGGGCGGGCCGCAGCCCGGAGCACAGCATCAATTTCGTCACCTGCCACGATGGCTTCACCTTGCGCGATCTCGTTTCCTATACCCGGAAGCACAACTGGGACAATGGCGAGGGGAACCGGGACGGGAGCGACGACAACATCAGCATGAATTGCGGCGTGGAAGGGACCACCGCCATCCCCTGGGTCAACGAACTCCGCCTGCGCATGCAGAAGAACTATCTCGCCACCCTTTTCCTCTCCCTCGGCGTTCCCATGCTGCTCGGCGGCGACGAATTCGGGCGCACCCAGTCCGGCAACAACAATGCCTACTGCCAGGACAATGAAATTTCCTGGTTCAATTGGAGCCTGCTCGGGGAGTACAGCCAGCTCCACCGATTCTGCCGCGAACTCATTGCCTTCCGGAAATCGAATCCCGCCCTCACCCGCAAGATCTATTTTCCACATACCTCAGACGAAAACCTGGCCGAGGTTTTCTGGCTCGACGAACACGGACAGCCCATTGACTGGGAGAGCCCCTCCACGCTCCTGTCCTACAAGATCCAGCCCCGGTCCAATAACGGCACGGCCCTCTACCTGATCTTCAACAACAGCGAATTGGCCCAGGCGTTCCGCCTGCCCCCCGGTGCCTGGTCCATGCGGATCAATACCGGACGGCAAGCCCCCGAGGACATCTATGCCGGCGAGGCGGGCGCGCCCATGATGTCGGGCGTGCTCGAAGTGGCCGCGCGATCCGTCGTGGCCCTTTCCCAGAGCATCCCCGCCGCCCCCTGATCGGCTATTGCATGTAGGCCTGCACCCGATCAAGGATTAGCCCCGCAATTACCGAGGCGATCCCGAAACACAGGGCCACGGCATACAGGGCGCCGAGCGCCTGCGCCAGCCGCTTCAGGCTGTGGCCCCAGGCGTTCTCCAACGGGAGGCCGCTGAGTACCGCGAGCGGAAGCACGGTGAAAAGGGCGAGGAAGAAATAGGTGCCTTCCTGAAAACGGAACCAGTCCCAGTCACCCAGCGCGGGCATGGGCTCCTTGAAGATCTGCTCGTGGCCATACCCGATCAGCACCAGGGCCTGGTTGGAACCCCAACGCAACGCGATCAGCGCGCCAAGCGCCACCACGCCCCGCAGGGCCATTCGCGGCCAATCGATCTTCGGACGCTCCCCATCGGGCAGCCCCAGGTAGTACTCGGCGAATCCCGCGAGATACGCCAGCACCGCCACGGGGCCCGTGCAGAGGCCAAGCACCACCAGTCCCGCACGGACCATCCAGGTTTCAATGCCCAGACGATCCGCGTTGTAAAGGCACACCCCGAGCCAAATCGCCTTCGGGTTCCGGGGCGTGCTGGTCGGCGTCGGGTGGGGCGGCGCGGGTGGGGACGCCGTTTCAGGACGTTCCGAAGCGTCACGGGGCGATGTCTGCGGCGCTTCGGTCGTGCTCGCCGCGTTGCGAAGCACCCGAAGCACATCATCATCGCCGATAGAAGGATTGTTGAGCCGCTCCAGTTCGTGGTAGATTCGCGTCTGCACCTGACGCAGACTCCGCTCCCGGACTTTCTCCGGAAGGCCGGGGTCGAGACGGCGGCTCAAATCGCGCAAGAACTGGGAAATGAGGGATTCCTGCTTCTGGGTCAAGTGCATGAAGGTGATTCGCGGGGCCTGAGCCGGTCCCGGTGCTCCTCTCGCCTGTTCTCGGTGACTTCCCGCGACCAAGACGCCGGATGGCCCGTGCGTCGCCGCCTGTTCACGTAATGGAGGCGGCAGTATACAAAATCACCCCGGAAACGGCAAGGACCACCGAAAAAGGGCGCGCTGCGGGCGGTTCACAGCCCCCGCGGACCGCGCGTCGCGACGGGCCGAAACCCGCCCCTCCCTAGAAAATGATCAGTGCGGCCACGATGAGCGCCACAAGCAGGCCAATGATCACGTAAATCATCACCGGGCTCCGCTTGGGCGTTTCCGTCTTGAAAAGCGAACCAATCTCCGGATGCTCGATGGCGATGGTTTCTTCCACCTTGCGCCACTCGCCCACCCGGTCCTTCTTGCACAATGACGTTTTCGGAACCGTGTTGGACTTGAAAGCCTTGATGATTTCGATAATGTCCCCCGACTCGAAAATCACATCCCCATAGCTGTCGGCAAATTCCCATATGTGGCCGAGCTGGTGGCGTGAACGAAAGTCCACAATTCGCTGGCCCAGCGCACCCTTCGCTTCAAATTCGCGGGTCGTCGTATAGAGCCGTTCCAGAAAGCGGAGACCGTGCTCCGCTTCGCCGTTCGCCGCCATCGCCTGCGCCAGCGTATCCACCACGATCGGGTCTTCCGCACCGCCCAGTTCGTAGGAGCGGCGGATGTGTTCCAGCGCCTTCTTCGGGTCCCGGTACCCATCTCCCCCTTCGAGAAATATCTTCGCCATCAGACGGTGGCCCGCACAACTCTTGGGATCCTCCGCCAGAAAGGCCTGAAGCTTCTCCAGCGCACCGCCAAAGTCACCACCCTTGATCTTGCGGTCCAACTCGAGCAGCGCGCCGCCCATCTGCGACGCGGTCGATGCGGACGACGCCTCGTCATGGATCCCCACGACCATCGTTTCCGCGTAGGACTCTTCCTGGGATACGCAGGTCGCCGATGACCCCGGAACCACATGGTGGGGCTCCACTTGAAGCAGCATGATCGCCTTCTGCCCCGCGCGCGCCATTTTCAAGGGCGTTTCCGCCGTGCCGATGCGCACAATTGGGGCCACCAGCGGCATCCCGCTCTCTGTGATTATCGTAAGCGAGTCACCCGTGCGGAAGGTGCCCGAACGGATATGGCCCGTTATCGTCGTCTCCGTCGTCGATTTCGGAAAGGCCGACTCGATGACCAGGACATTGTCGCCGGTCAACTCCGGCGCGTCGTGAACCGGAGCCGCCGGGGGATTTTCCGCCGGGCGCGGCGCATGGGCCGAACCGGGCGCGGGCCCGAGCAGTGCCCGGACTTCCAGAAGTTTTTCCCGTTCGAGTTTGCCCTCGATCTTGGCAAATTGTTCACGGGCCTCGGCCTGGCGTCCCAGATGGCCCAGGCAGACACAGCGGTGATAGGTCACGTGGCGACTGTTCGGGCGTTCGGCATCCAGGGTGTCAAACATGGAAAGCGCGCGCTCAAAGTCTTTGGCGTCAAAGGCCTTTACCGCGTTTATATAGAGCTCTTTGGCTTCTTCGTTGGTCATGCCCGTCTCCGGCGCGTTTGGGTAATCTCTTTACAACTGAAAGTATATCACAAAATGTAATAGATGCTACCCAAAACATGCAAGAAGTTTTTTGCGGGTTTTTGGCGGTCACTTGACCACCGCTGCCCACCTATGTTCCAATTTGGCCCTGATTTGGCCAAGCGACGGTACCAGCAAAAAATAATTGACCGTGATCGCAGTAATATGAAAAGTGGTATCATGTAGTATAGCCAGCCATCTCCGCGAGGCAATGCGGTTGGTCGCGCACGGGCGCGAGAAGCGCATGACGTGGTTCCAGGGGGCGAAGACGGGCTTAACCGAAAGGACGTGTTCGTATGGGTCGGTATCTGACGCTGATGGGGATCGTCGTGCTGGGCTGCTGTGGCGCCCGAGCCGACGTTGTCATTAATGAAGTACTGGCCGACATACCTTCCGACGGGGAATGCGCCGCTTATGGCGAACCCGTGGGCGCATCGCTCTGCGGCGATACCAATCGAGACTACAACGCCGACGCCTCTCAGGATGAGTTTGTCGAGCTCGTGAACAGCTCGGGCGTCGCGGCCGCCGATATTTCCGGCTGGACGCTGAGCGACAACACCGCCGTGAGACACACCTTTCCCAGCGGCACTATTTTGCCGCCCGGTACCGCCATTGTCGTCTTTGGCGGGGGGACGCCCACCGGCCTCTTCGGCGGCTCCATCGTTCAGGTGGCCAGCACGGGCGCGCTCGATCTTGGCGAGTCCGGAGATATCCTTGAATTGCGCAATGCTTCATCGACCCTGATCGACAGCCACACCCTGGCTGCCGGCACCGATGACGGCGGGGAATCGGTTGTCCGCGATCCGGATGTGACCGGAGCTTCTTTCGTGAAGCATTACACCGCGATATCGGGCGCCCTGCGCATCGCATCGCCGGGTATGAAGTCCGACGATACTTATTTTGACGGGACCTGCGAAGCGGAAGTTCCGGTCATCGACCAGTCCCAGGTTTTCACGACGGGCAATTCCACCAACCAGGTTCGGCACTGGCAGAGTTTCACGGCGGGCGACACGGGCACTTTGTATCAGATTGATACCCGTCTTCAACTGACCGGCGCGTGGACCCTGCGGGTCTATGACGGGGACGGCGTGGCCGGCACGCTCCTGAACACGCCCCAGTCCGTTACCGTGGTGTCCGGCGTGAATCGCCATGTGCTGGCCGATACGATCGCCGTTACCGCGGGCAACACCTACACTTTTGAAATGCGCCGCGACAGCAACGTCCCCGGCCAGATCCCGGTTCATACTGGCAATCCCTACGCGGGCGGCAATTACGGGAACGCCGGCGGCGCGGTTGTCGGCTCGGACATGTACTTTCAGACCCACGTAATCAGCGGTATTCTTCCCGATCAGATTCAGGAATTGGCCAACTCCACCGGCAACAACAGCGTGAGCCACTGGCAGTCCTTCACTGCGGGGCTGACGGGTGACCTCTATCAGATCGATACCGCCATCGGCTCCACCCTTGGCTGGACCTTGAACATCTACGAGGGTACCGGCACGACCGGTACTCAGTTGAACGCCGGCCAGTCCGTTAATCTCAACTCGGCCGAGAATGAGCACGTGCTGACGACGCCCATTCCCGTGGTTCGAGGCGAAGTCTACACCTGGGAACTGGTTCGCGACAGCATGGTCGCGGTTCAAATAGACTATGAGAGCAGCAATCCCTATGGCCTCGGAACGGCTGGCAACTCGGACGGCCCCATCAGCGGCGCCGACCTGTTCTTCCGCACCCGAATTCAGGTCGCGTCGGAGACCCCGGCGCAACCCGGGGCCATTACGGGAAATACCACGGTTTGCGAGTCCGCCGAAGGCGAAATCTACAGCGTCAGCCCGGTCACCGGCGCCATCGCGTATGAATGGACCGTCCCCTCCGGGGCCACGATCACCGATGGCGATGGCACCAACGCAATTACGGTAACCTTCGGCTCCACGGCCGGGAATGTCAGCGTGAGTGCGGTGAACGGCTGCACCACCGGCACAGCCCGCGACCTGGCCGTCGCAATCACCGATCTTCCCGACCAGCCGGGCGCCATAACCGGGGATACGTCCGTCTGCGCGGGCGATACGGGTATCGCGTACAGCATTGCGGCGGTCCCCAACGCGACCGGATATACGTGGACCGTCCCCAGCGGCGCAACCGTCGCCAGCGGGCAGGGAAGCACCGCCATCACGGTGGATTTCGGCGCGACTTCGGGCAACGTCGCTGTGGTGGCGGACACCAACGGCTGCGCGGGACCGGCCGCGAGCGCCGCGGTTACGGTGACGTCCATTCCCGCCGCCCCAGGCACGATAACAGGCAATACCACCGTGTGCGCGAACGACACCGGCGTCACCTACAGTATTGAAGCGGTGCCCGGCGCCACCAACTATGTCTGGACCGTCCCGTCCGGAGCGGTGGTAGGCAGCGGCCAGGGAAGCACCAGCATTACCGTGGATTTCGGCGCGACTTCGGGCAATGTTTCCGTAAGCGCGGAGAATACCTGCGGCGCCAGCGCCGCCACTTCCTCCGCGGTCTCCGTGGTGTCCATTCCGGCACAACCCGGCTCGATCACCGGCGAGGCCGCCGTCTGCGCGGGCGACAGTGAGGGCTACAGCGTGGTCGCCGTAGCCGGTGCGACAACCTACACCTGGTCGATTCCCGCCGGAGCCGTAATTCTCTCGGGACAGGGCACGGCGGGTGTCACGGTGCTGTGGGGAAGCACCAGTGGCAATGTGAGCGTAACCGCATCCAACGACTGCGGCACAAGCGCCGCCGCCGCGGAGTCCGTAACCGTTACGAGTGTGCCGGATGCGCCCGGCGCGATAACGGGCAACGCCGACGTTTGCGAAGCCGCGACCGAGAGCTACAGTATTGACGCCGTTTCCGGCGCCACGGGCTACACCTGGACTGTTCCGGCCGGTGCGATCATTCTGAGCGGCCAGGGCACCACCAATATCTCCGTTGAGTTCGGCACGCAGTCCGGCGCCGTCTCCGTATTCGCGAGCAATCAGTGCGGAGACGGGGTGCCCGGCGAGCTCGCGATCAATCTGACCCGGAATATCGGGGACCCGGCGGGCATTACCGGGCAAACCACAGTTTGCGAAAACGCGGCCGGCATTGCCTATTCCATCGCCGCCGTGGATCATGCCACCAACTACGTGTGGACCGTCCCGACCGGTGCGACCATCGCCAGTGGTCAGGGAAGCACGGCCATCACGGTGGACTTCGGCAATACGGCGGGCCTGGTATCCGTTACCGCCGAGAATTCATGCGGCACCAGCGCGACCGCCAGTCTGGCGGTCGCCCTCGACCCGGCTCCCGCCCAACCGGGGAACATCACCGGCTCCGCCGTGGTCTGCGAAAATGAGACCGGCGTAGCCTACAGCATCGACGATGTCGTCGGTGCCGAGAGCTATCTCTGGACGGTTCCCGCCGGGGCATCGGTGGCCAGCGGCCAGGGCACCACGGCGATCACGGTCGACTTCGGCGACACCGCCGGTGATGTCAGCGTCGTCGCTGTCAAGACCTGCGGGTCCGGCCCAGCCTCCAGTGCGACCGTCTCGGTGACGCCCATTCCCGACGCGCCGGGCACCATAAGCGGCGACGACCTGGTCTGCGAGAGTGAATCGGGTGTTGTCTACTCGGTGGAGGCCGTCTCTGGCGCAAATTCCTACCTCTGGACCGTTCCCTCGGGCGCGACCATCGTTTCGGGTGACGGAACATCCAGTATTGTTGTGGATTTCGGTACCAATGGCGGAACGTTGTCCGTAGCATCGGTGGGTGAATGCGGTACGAGTGGCCTTTCTGAACTTGTTGTCGCGACCGAAAACTGCGCGGGCGAAGGCGAAGGCGAAGGAGAAGGTGAAGGTGAAGGAGAAGGAGAAGGCGAAGGCGAAGGCGAAGGAGAAGGCGAAGGAGAAGGCGAAGGAGAAGGAGAAGGAGAAGGAGAAGGAGAAGGAGAAGGAGAAGGAGAAGGAGAAGGAGAAGGAGAAGG
>JAEUWI010000092.1:0-19091 GCA_016791475.1 Candidatus Hydrogenedentota bacterium | reverse complement strand
TTGGGTCCTTTGGGTCCTTTGGGTCCTTTGGGTCCTTTGGGTCCTTTGGGTCCTTTGGGTCCTTTGGGTCCTTTGGGTCCTTTGGGATTTTCAGTTTTCCTATTGAACCTCCAGCGTTAAGCCCACAACTTCCCATCGTAATTCGTAATTCGTAATTCGTAATTCGTAATTGCTACTATTCCTCCATGACAAATCTTGACTACTGGAACACCTTCGTGGGGGAAGAATCCCCCGAGTCTTTCCTGCGCAATTACGGCACCGCTGACCCCGAATTGTGCGTTTCACGCTTTCTCGAAGAACGAGGCCAGTTCTATGGCGTCGTCAATCAGGGAAGCTGGGTCAAAACCTTTTCCATGCCGGAGCAGCATCACTGCCTCACCGTCAAGGTTTACCTCCTGAGCTTTCTCGATGAAACCCGGGATGAATGGCACCCCGCGCTCGAGGCCAACCCGCCGAGCATTCCCAAGCGCTACCGGGAAAAATTCGATCAGGATCGCTACCCTCCACCGGAAGCGGCCACCGAGGACGGTCTGGCCGAAGAAGCGGGCACCTACGGGACCTATATCCCCGAGTCGGATCACGATTTCGGCGATGGCGAAGCCCCGGCGAGTGTCGTCGATGATGCCCAGTATCAGGACCTCGATTCCGAGGAAGAGGATTCCGTCGTAACACCGGGGTTATCCGAAGTGGAAGACGAACTGACCCCTGAGGCAACTGACCCGCCCGTGGAGGATGTTTTCGTGCCCGAGCCGGATGGCGCGCACGAACTCGACACTCGTATTACGTGATTTCTTCAGCCACCGCTGCGAAAGCCCCAAAAAGAAGCAACAATGGCTCCCAGTGTGGTATACTCTCCTCGTACTCCCCGGGTACCGGTCGCTCTGCGACCTTTAGGGCACGCCTCCTGTATCGCCGATCCTTCGCGTATGATGTGTAAATACAGTCCCTGTGCCGATTCACCCCGGATCGTATCACTGGGCCGCCGTCACTTCTGACGGGCGGATTTCAACACTGTTCACCACACGCGCATTGGATACCACTTTGTCTAACGACACCCCGGAAATCATTGACTCCCCCGAAACCATGGAAACCACCGACGTTGTTCGCTTCAGCGACCTCGGGCTTAACAACTCCGTCCTGAAAGCCCTCGACGCCGTCGGCTATGAGACCCCCTCCCCCATTCAGGCCGCGACCATCCCGCCCCTGCTCGCGGGCAGGGACGTCCTCGGTCAGGCCCAGACGGGCACGGGTAAAACAGCGGCCTTCGCCCTGCCTATCCTGAACCGAATCGAGCTGGCCCAGACCTTTCCCCAGGCCCTCGTCCTCGTGCCCACGCGCGAACTCGCCATCCAGGTGGCCGAGGCCTTCCAGCGCTATGCCTCGCACCTCACCGACCTCCACGTGTTGCCGATCTACGGCGGCTCGGACTACGGCCCCCAGGTTCGCAACCTGAAGCGCGGTGTCCATATCGTGGTGGGCACCCCCGGTCGCGTCATGGACCACATGCGTCGGGGTACGCTCAATCTGGAAAACCTCACCACCCTCGTGCTCGATGAGGCGGATGAAATGCTCCGCATGGGTTTCATCGACGACGTGAAGTGGGTATTGGAGCAGACGCCCCCCGATCGCCAGGTGGCCCTCTTCTCCGCCACCATGCCGCGCGAAATCCAGACCATCGCCGAGCGCCACATGCAGAATCCGGAAGTCATCGCCATGAAGGTGAAGACAACCACCGCCGAAACCATCAATCAGCGCTATTGGATGGTGAGCCACACCCACAAGCTGGATGCCCTCACCCGCATCATGGAATCGGAAGATTTCGACGCGGTCATCATCTTCGTGCGCACCAAAACGGCCACGGTGGAGCTGGTGGAAAAACTAAACGCGCGCGGCTACGCGGCCTCCGCCCTCAACGGCGACCTGGCCCAGGCCCAGCGCGAACGCACCATCAACCGCCTGCGCAATGGCGAGCTGGACATCCTCGTGGCCACGGACGTGGCCGCCCGGGGCCTGGACGTGGCGCGCATCAGCCACGTCATCAATTACGACATCCCCACGGATACCGAGCCGTACATCCACCGCATCGGCCGCACTGGCCGCGCCGGTCGCACGGGAGAGGCCATCCTTTTTGTGACGCCCCGTGAGCGCCGCATGCTCGCAGCCATCGAGCGGGCCACACGCCAGAAGATCACCTTGATGGAGATGCCCTCGGCGGACGCCATCAATGACCGGCGCATCGCTCAGTTCAAGAAGCGCATCACCGACACGCTTACGGAGAACAACCTGAAGCTGTTCACCACCATCATCGAGCAATATGTGGCGGAGCACGACATTCCCCCCATCGAGATCGCTGCCGCTTTGGCAAAAATCGTCCAGGGTGACGAGCCCCTCCTGCTTACGGATCGCCCCCAGGCCGCGGCGGGCACCTGGGAGCCCCAACCCGGCAAACCGGAACGCGGTAGAGACCGCGATACGACCCATGACGCTGGCCGCGATGAGAAATTCGAGAAGAAGCGCAAGGAAAAGCGTGATCGCTCCCACGAGGCCGTCGCCGAAGGCACCCGGCGGTACCGCATCGAGGCGGGCCACAACCACGGCCTGAAGCCGGGCAATATCGTCGGCGCGATCGCCAATGAGGCCGGTCTCGACAGCAAATACATCGGCGCCATCGAGATCCACGACGATCACAGCATCGTTGTCCTCCCCGAAATGCCCCGAGAGATCATGGACATGCTTCAGGACACGTGGGTCGCCGGTCAGCGCATGCGTATCAGCGTCGCCGGAGACGGCGCCTCGCCGGAACACATTGACGGTGACGGTGGCTGGTTTACCAAAGGAAAACCCAGAAAGAGCGGAAAGCCCTTCGAAAAGAAAGACGGAAAGCCATTTCAAAAGAAAGACGGTAAACCTTTCCACAAGAAGGATGGCAAAACTTTCCACAAAAAGGACGATAAGAAGGGGAGCTCCTTCGGCGGACCAAAGCGAGACAAAGACAAGGGCAAACCCAAGAAGAAGCACCGCAAGGGCGGCGAATAGTTCCCGCCAGTCTTTTCTAATTACATAGAACGCAGAGAGCACAAAGGGTTGATTCCCTTTGTGCTCTTTTTGCAATTTTAACCACGGAGAGACGGAAACGCCGAGAAGAAAAGCGACTGCGACGGCGAAAGACTGCGGCAGTCTTTCGGCCCCCCCTGGCGCGCACGTATTTCGATGTGTTGCACGCAAAATCGCGGAGGCGCACAGATAGATGAGACGCGAATTCAATCTGGGCGTGTCTGGATTGGAAGGGAAACCCTGGATACAGAAGGCATCCTTCCCTCTCTCTTCTTCACGCTCTTCGTGGCCTTCGTGGTTAAACATTGGGTTGCGACCAATGGCTGGCCTGCGTCCTCCGTGGTGAACCCGTTGCCTCAAGTAATAATCTACTCCAGATTCGGTGAATTGAAGGCCCCAGTCAAATAGTGTATTCTCCATCGGGTTGGCACGGCATCTGTCGCGCCCGGAGGTTATCCCTGATTTTTTCAACGCCAACTAATCCAGATATCACGTTGGCCGCAGGATCCGCTTATGACGAACTTTTCATGGATTGACGGTAGCATCGTTGGCCTCTATATCATCGTCACAATGGTGGCGGGGATCGCGGTGCGCAAGTACGTGGGCAAGGTCGAACACTTCCTGATCGCCGGGCGCGAGATGAACCTCTACCTCGGCATCGCATCCCTCGCCGCCACCGAGTTTGGCATCGTAACCTGCATGTATACGGCGCAGAACGGCTACCTGAACGGATTCGCCGGGGCGGCGCCGGGTGTGCTCGCCGCGCTCGCGATGTTTTTCGTCGGCTACACCGGCTTCTGCGTGAAGCAACTCCGCGATGCCGGCGTCATGACCATTCCCGAGCTTTTTGAGTTGCGCCTTGGCCCGAAAATTCGCTGGGCGGCCGGCGTCGTCATCGTGCTGGGCGGCCTGCTGAACATGGGCGTTTTCCTGCGTACCGGCGGTGAATTCCTCGTGGCCGTATGTGGCTTCGACGAGAGTTACCTCAAGATCACCATGACCGCGCTGCTCCTCTTCGTCGCCATATACACCATTCTCGGCGGGATGCTGTCCGTCCTGGTCACCGACTTTCTCCAGTTCATCGTCATGAGCGCCGGGTTGCTGGCCGTCACCATCCTCATTCTCGTGCAGGTGGGATGGGATAAAATGACGACGGTTGTGGAAGCACAGTTTGGCGCGGGCGGCTTCAACCCCTTCCTGAATCCCAAAATGGGTTGGGAATTCATCGTGGCCAACAGCCTCCTCAGCGTAGCCATGGTATTGACCTGGCAGACCACCATCCAGCGCCTGCTGGCCGCCAAGGACACGAAAACGGGCCGCCAGGTTTATACGCGCACCAGCTTTTTCTTCCTCTGCCGCTGGCTGATCCCCGTACTCTGGGGCATTGCGGCCCTCGCCGTTCTCACCCCCGAGCAGGTCGGCGAAAATACGCTGCTCGCGATGCCGAAGCTCCTGAGTCAGATCGTGCCCGTGGGCCTTATGGGCCTGCTGGTCGCCGCCATGCTCGCGGCCGATATGTCCACCGACTCGTCCTACATGCTGAGCTGGTCCAGCGTAATTTACAACGACATCCTGGGCCCCTTCCGCAAAGGCGAGTGGTCCGAAAAACGCGGTCTGATCTGGAGCCGTTCCATCGTCGCCCTCATCGGCGTTTTCCTGCTCATCTACGGTCTCTGGTATCCCCTGCAAGGGAGTCTGTGGGACTACCTGACCGTCACGGGCAACATTTACCTCTCGAGCATGTCCGTATTGCTCGTCGCCTGCTGCTACTGGAAGCGGGCGAATAGCTGGGGCGGGGCCGGAGCCATCATCGTCGGCGCAACCATACCCCTCGCGTTCCTGATCATGGAGCAACTCCCGTCCACCAGGCATTTCGCGAAGGAAGTCGTCGGCCCCCAGTTCTCCAACATCGCGACCTACGTGCTCGCAAGCGTGGCCATGGTCGTCGGTTCTCTGTTAAAGCCACAAGCGAAAAATACGCCGCAGAAAGGAATTGAGGCATGACCGAACACTGGATCTGGTGGACCTTGACGATGGCGTGTATCGTCTGGTATTCGACGATCACCGTGTATGTCGCGATACGCGGGGCCGCGGACATCAAAGGTATGCTCGGGCGCTTGGCTGAAATGGGCGAAGAGCGCGACGAGGAGTGATACTTCAGCCGAATATGAAGTAGGCACGGCGTGTCATATTCATGCGTTGCTACCAACGATAGTGACACCCAAAGGATCTCGGACATTCCTGTCCGAGGCAGCGCCCCACCTAATGCCAAAGGGCTTGCCACGCACGTTCAAACACTGCACGTCGCCAAAGTCGCGATTTCTGTAAGCCCGTGCCTTCTTACGCGTGCAAGTGCACCTCCACGCCGGTATGCCCTCCGCCTCAGACAGAAATGTCCGAGATCCTTTGGGCGGCCATCCGCGCGAACTCAGAGCTCCACAATCTTCATGAACTTCTCGGATTGCCGCTCCACGCCCTTCTTCGTGACGCGGACGCCATTCTCCCACCGGAGACCAAAGTCCTTGTCGTAGAAGAAGGTGTCGACCTGGAAGGTCATGTTCTCTTGGAGCGTGTACGTGGACGTCGATTCCATCCAGGGGCGCTCGACCTCCATCATGCCGATGCCGTGGCAGGGGCCGTAGAGCATGTACTTTTTGAAACCGCGTTCTTCGACGAAGGCTTCGTACTCCTTTACCACGTCCGCCGCGGGCTTGCCCGCCTTCATCAGCTCCATCGTCTTGAAATGGGCTTCGAGGCCAAACTCCACCAGCCGCTTCTTGCGCGCCGGTAGTTTCCCAATCGAAATCGGCAGGCCCACGCTTGACGAATAGCCCCCGACGCGCGCGCCGATATTAAGCTGGATAACCTCGTTCTTCTTGATCGTGTTGTGCGTCGGCCGGGAAATGGCGTGCTTCGTCGCGGGACCGCAGAAGCAATACAAGGCGTGCCCCTCGTATTCACCGCCGTGCTGGTAGATCTCCCGCTGGGCGATGCCGATCACCTGGAGCTCCGTCATGCCGGGCTTAATCTCGTTCAGGATCGCGCCAATGGCGATCTCGCTGATTTCGTAGGCCCGCTTCGCCAGCTTAATCTCATTCGCGCTCTTATTGATGCGCAGCGAGATCAACGTGTCGTCGGCCTTGACGAGTTCGACCTTGGGAAGCTCGCTGCACAGACTGTGATAAACCGGCAGGGGCATCACCGAATAGCCCACCAGCCCGAGCTTGCGCAGCTTCTTGCCGGGCATGGCCATTTTGATCACGTCCTTGAAATGCGCCACCGGAATACCGGGATACTCCGGCTCCGCCGACTCCCGATACTCCACCATCAACGCGATCTGCTTAATCTTGCTCCGCGTCCGCGCGTAGGCCTCGCTCTCCGGGCCGATGATGAGCACCGGAGAGCCCTCGGCCGGCACAAACACGCCCGCGGCCTCGAAAGTCGGCCAGTACTCCGACAAATAGCGCACGTTGGCGAAGTCGGACTCGTTCGCGTGTACCAGCGCCGCATCCAGCCCCGCAGCGCGGATGTTCTCTTGAAATCGCTTTATCCGGCGCGTGTATTCGCTGTTTGGAATGGCCAACATGTCTTTTCTCCTGCCTGGGCGGCGCTCTTGGTATGGATAGCGTTGTACGTTGGAAGAGTCGATTGAAACGGTGAGCTTTGGTACTCGGTAGCGAGAGCCGTGGGCAACTTTACCTGTAATTTCTGCGTCGGTCAAGCTGGCTGGAGAGGAAGTGGCGGGCTTCTCTCCTCAGAAATGTCGAACTATGAAGCGAGCGTCAAGATCGCGTAACATTCGACTATGGTTCGATAGAACCCGCTCTCTTCTCTTCGATTAAAGCCAAACTCAGAAGGCACGCAAGTACCATGTGTAACGCACTCCGAATCATCTCCGCGATCACCGTGTTCGTAGCAGTTGCCACCCACGCCCAGCACACCGTCCTGCTCCAGGGTGACGACCGGCTCGCCATGGTCTCCCCCTCGGGCGAGATCACGTGGGAAATGCCGTGGGGCGGGATTCACGACATTCACCTGCTGGAGAACGGCCATATCATGGTGCAGCAGGACATGAAGGGCGTCGCGGAGATCGATCCCGAGACCAAGGCCGTCGTGTGGTCCTATGATGCGCAGGCGAGCAATGGCTACGCGGGGAAGAAAATCGAGGTGCATGCGTTCCAGCCGCTGGCCGATGGAAAGGTCATGATTGCGGAGTCGGGTCCGGCGCGGATTATTGAGATCGACCGCGACGGCAAGCTGCTGAAAGAGATCAAGCTGAAGGTGAACATCCCCCATCCCCACACGGACACGCGCCTGGCGCGGAAGCTGGAGAACGGGCACTATCTCGTGTGCCATGAGGGCGATGGCTTCGTGCGGGAGTACGACGGCGAAGGCGCGTTGGTGTGGGAATATGAAGTGCCCCTATTCGACAAGGAACGGGCCGACGGTCACGGCCCCGAGGCCTGGGGCAACAAGACGTTCTGTGCGCTGCGCCTGAAAAACGGCAACACGCTGCTTAGCACGGGCAACGGCCACGGTGTGCTGGAAGTCACGCCCGACAAAGAGATCGTATGGCAACTGCACCAGAAGGACCTGCCGGGCATCACGCTGGCGTGGGTTACCACCCTCGAAGTGCTCCCAAACGGCAACTACGTCATCGGGAACTGCCACGCGGGCGAGGGACAGCCGCTGCTGATCGAAATTGAGCCAAAGTCCAAGAAGGTGCTGTGGACCTTTGATCGCTTTGCGGACTTTGGGAACAATGTGTCGAATTCGCTGATGGTGGAGCAACGGGGGCAATCGGTGCGCTGAGTTCGGGCTCTTGAGCCCGTTGTTGCGCCTGTCGGCGCTCAATCACAGCTCGAAGATCCGCCAAGGTGGACGGGACGCCCACCTCGGCGCGTCTTCGAGCAGTGTCACATTCTTTGTGAAGTGCTCTCGACGCGATAGTCCCGGTCAGGGCTGAAACAGCGCCACGCCACAATCCGCCGCCGCGCGCATGAGCGCCTTGTCCTGCGTGGCGAGGGGCAGTTGGCGGCGCAGGGCGAGATCGAGGTAGGACGCGTCGTAAGTGGAGAGTTGATGCTTTCGGGCGAGTGCGAATATTTCACCGAACATCCTGCCGGGAGAGATGCCGTCCACCTCGAATGGCAGTGATTCCAGCAATGACAAAAATCGCGCGCCATCATCGGGTGAAATTCGCTTTCTACGAATAGCGACAAGCACTACGTTGCCAGCCTCAAGCGGCCACACGGCTGGCTGCACGGCGGATTGTTCCTCAAGTAGAGCCTTGACCGCCTGCGTATATGCCGTGCGTTCATCGAGAAAGCACCAAGCCATCACGATAGAGTTGTCGATCACCAGTGCCGGAGGCAATCAGTCCCTACCTTCCTCTATCATCTCGCGAATGCTCAATCCATCCAAGCGATTTCGCTCGGCGATCTCGTCAATCGCCGCTATCGCCTCCCTGGCCGTGAGCTTGCGAGGGTTGCCTGGCGGCGCAAGCACGGCCACTGGAACACCGAATTCAGTAATGGTGATCCGTTCGCCCTGCGCCACGCGCTCCAGCAGTTGGGCCAGGGTAGTCTGCGCTTCACGTTCGATTGTGGTATCCATGACAGGTCCTCGCTTGAATCGGGCCACGTGCCCGGTTCCTCATATTCTACCACGTCCAACGGTGCGCACAAATTCACCGCACACCGGTTTCTCCCGCACCCACCACTTCCAGCAGGGGATTGCCCATGTTCCCCGATGGCGGCTTGATGCCGAGGTAGGCGGTAATCGTGGAGGCGACATCTTCGGGCGCCACGGGGCGTTGCGTCGCACCGGGTGGGATGCCGGGACCCGCAAAAAAAATGGGGACGTAGGTGTCGTAACTGTAGGGGGAACCGTGCATGGCGGCGTATTTCTGCGCTTCGGGATAGAGATACCAGGAGGGAGACTGGACCACCAGCACGTTCCCGGAGCGCTTCGGGTGGAAGGCGCGCGTGACCATGTCCATGACCTTCGTATTCGGAACCCGGCCTTCCAGAAGGTCGCTGCGCGTCACCGCCAAATCGAAACCGGGCAGAGCCACCATGGCGTCGGCGAGGGCCCGCTCGACCTCGGGCAGGGCCAGGCCCAGCGCCTGAGCCCGGGCCTCGTCCAGATACAAACTCGGATTCTGAAACGTCAATACCAGGTCGTCCGCGATACCAAAGCGTGCCTTGAGCGCCCCATTCGCCGCCGCAATGAATTCCTCGGGCACGTGCCGCCCGGCATCGCACCCCAGGTGCTGCGTGTACTCCGGGATTTCGTCGATGCCGTGGTCTGAACTGAGCACGATCAGCGTGCGATCAAGCCCCACCAGCCGGTCCACCTCCGCAAAGAAGTCGGCGAGGCTTCGGTCGAGCTGGAGCTGATTGTCTTCCGATTCCAGGCTGTTCGGACCGAAGGCGTGGCCGATGTAGTCCGTTGCCGAAAGGCTGATGGTCAGGATGTCCGTGGCGTCCCGCTGCCCCACCTGCTCCGCGCGCAGCAACTCCCGGGCAAACTGGAGCGTGAGCATATCCCCCATGGGGGTGAAGCGGAGACCGCCATAGTAGTCCTTCCCCGCTTCGGCGGGCAGCGGATGAGGAAAGGTATTGCCCATGGCCTTGTAGGGCCGCTCCTCGGACCGATCATCCTGCGCCCCGTAGATATAAGAATCCACCGGATTCAGAAGCGACCACGACGCGCCCAGCCAGGCGTCGGCGGGCTTCGCCCCGTTCCACGCGTCCACCCACTCGGGGTAGCGCTCGTAGTAAAATGAACTGGTGACAAAACGACCCGACTCCGGCTCATACCAGTAACTCTTGCCCAGGTGCCCGCCGAGGATAACCGCGCCGCGATCTTTCATCGACACACCGAAAACCCGCGATTTTCCGCCACTGGCGAGCACCAGCTCATCGCCAAAGGTACTCGAAGTCAGATTCCGGGGCGAGCGCCCGGCGGCCACCGCCCCTTCCACGCCGAGCAGCGGATGCGCCAGGTCTTCCACGCAATTCATGCTTGCGGCTTTGGCGCGATCGTACCACTCATTCCCCACGATCCCGTGCTGCGGCGTATTGCCCCCGGTGGCCAGCGTGGCATGGCCTACGGCCGTGAAGGTATTTGCATGTCGATAGTTCGCATTGCGGTAGTGATAGCCGTGCTCCATGAGATAGCGAAAGCCCCCCTCGCCAAAGCGCTCCTGGTAGCGTATGGGCATGTCGCCGCGCAATTGATCCACCGCAATGAACAGAACCAATCGGGGTGTCTCCGCCGACGTCAGCGCTGCAAAAGCAAACGCGACCAGCGCGGAAAAGAATAGCTTGCGCATGAAATGACCTCCTGAGCGGGATGGAGCAACAACGATGTTCGAGTGCGTATCATACTTTGAAATTGTTCAGTTTATGTTATGCTGTCCCTTCGGGATTGCACGGTCCGACCCCGGGCGCCCGGCCAGCAATGCTAACCATGACTGCCATTTGCCCCTGCTCAGGAGTTTTCATCCATGCCCAAGTCGCCCACCCCCACCCGCCGCCAGTTCCTCGCCGCCACCGCCGCGATAGCGGCCCCCATGATTATCCCCGCCAGCGCACTCGGCCTCGACGGCACCGTGGCCCCCAGCGAGCGCCTCGCCGTGGGCTGCATTGGCACCGGCAACCGCGGCATGAGCAACCTGGCCGCATTCAAGGCCAAGCCCGAAGTGCAGATCGTGGCCGTGTGCGACGTGGACGCTACCCGCCGGGCACAGGGCGCGGACCTCGCCGGAATCGGCGCAGACGCCTCCTATAATGACTATCGCGAACTCATCGCCCGCGCCGACGTCGACGCCGTCTCCATCGCCACACCGGACCACTGGCACGCCCTGAATACCATCGACGCGGCGAACGCCGGCAAGGACATCTTCTGCGAAAAGCCCGTCTCCCTCACCATCGCCCAGGGGCGCAAGATGGCCGATGCGGTAGCTAAGAACCAGCGCATGCTCCAGGCGGGCACCTGGCGCCGCTCCTCCGCCGCCTGCCGCCAGGCTTGCGAACTGGTGCGCAATGGCTACATAGGCGAATTGCAGGCCGTGGAGTGCGGCGTGCCCGAAGGCTTCGCCATCCAGGGTGAGTTCAAACCCGGCTATCCCGTTGAACCCGTTCCAGAAGGATTCGACTACGAAATGTGGCTCGGACCCGCGCCCCAGAAGCCCTACACCCCCGCGCGATGCCACTTTAACTTCCGCTGGATCCTCGACTACGGCGCGGGCTACATCACCGACTGGGGTGCCCACTACTACGACATCGCCCAGTGGGGCGCCGGCATGGACGACACCGGTCCCGTGCGTATTTCCGGCGCGGCCGAATTCCCCCGCAAGGGCGAGCTTTTCGACGCCTCCGTGAAGCACCTCATCGAATTCGAATACGCCAACGGCGTGCGCATCATCGCCCTGTCCAGCAGCGACCAGAAGCGCTACGGGATCAAATTCATCGGCAGCGAAGGCTGGCTCCACGTGGAGAGCACTGCCATCACGTCCAGCATTCCCGGCATTGACCAGGTCGTGCTGAAAGACAGCGACATCCGCCTCTACAAGAGCGACGACCACGTTCAGGATTTCATCAACTGCGTAAAGAGCCGCCAGCTCCCCACCGCGCCCATCGAGATCGCCCACCGCACGGCGTCCATCTGCCACCTCGGCCACATCGCCACCACACTCAAACGCGAACTGAAGTGGGACCCGGCAAAGGAAGCGTTCAAGGGCGACGACGAGGCGAATGCGATGCGCGATCGGCCCATGCGCGGGGATTGGAAGATCTGACACATTCTAATCAGCTTCGAGGGACGGCAGGGACCACGGAGACAGCAGCAATGCTGTCTCGTAGTGCCTGCCGTCTCTGCTGTCCCTGTTGTCCCTGCGGGTTTGCAGGACCACCTCGGTTTAAGAACGGAATCCCGGAGTCACCAACGTGAAACGTCGAACCTTTCTACAATCGGCGGCCTCTTTACCCGCCCTCGTCTCCACGACCGCTACCGACTCCGTACCACGCCCCCCCGCCAAACCCGGCAGCCCCAACATCCTCCTTATCATGACCGATCAGCAGCGCTACGACACCCTCGGCGCAAACGGCAACCCCATCATCAAGACGCCCCACCTCGACGCCCTCGCGGCGGAGTCGGCGAACTTCTCCCACTGCTTCGTGCAGTCGCCGGTGTGCGTGCCCTCCCGCGCCTGTTTCTTCACGGGTCGCTACGCCCACGCCCACAGGAATCGCGTGAACTACACGCGCCTCGCACCCACGGAAACCCTTTTCCCCAAGCTGTTCCAGGGCGCGGGCTACACCACGGGGATTGTAGGTAAGAGCCACCTCTACTACGACTATCCCCCAACGGCCGATGAGGCACAGCGCACCGGCTTCGACGATGTAGAACTCCACGACGGCGTGAGCACAACCGACCAGTGGTCCGCCTATGCGGCGTGGCGCAAGGAGAATGATCCCCAGCGCGACGTGCCCTATCGGGCGACCGTCGGCAGCGACCACACGCTGAAGGCTTCCCTTGGGCCCGGGGATAATCCCTTTCGCAGCATCATCGACAAGCAATTCACCGACACCGCCTGGACCGGAATGCGCACGCGCCACTACCTGGAGCAGTACGCGAGATCCGACCGGCCTTTCTTCCTTTTCTCTTCCTTCTGGAAACCCCACTCGCCCTACGAAGTGCCCGCACCCTACGACGCCCTGTACAGCGATGTGGAGATTCCCCTCCCCCGCCGCGAATCGCGCGAAAGCATCGAGGCCATGCCGCCCCATCTTTCCCGCTTCATCCTGCGCGGTGAAGCCCGCGGACAAAAAGCGGAATTCGACATGAACCCCGAGCGCCTGCAATGGCTCTGGCGCAGCTATTACGGCACCATCTCTCACATCGACGACGAGGTCGGCGCCATCCTGAAAACCCTCGAAGAAACGGGCCTTGCGGAAAACACCATTGTCGTCTTCGTGTCCGACCACGGCGATCAGATGCTGGAGCATGGCCTCACGGGCAAGAATGTATTCTTCGAAGGCAGTGTCCGCGTTCCCTTCATGATGCGTTACCCCGGCCGCATCCAGCCCGGTCCGCGCGATGAACTCGTCATGTCCATCGACCTCCTCCCCACCCTCTTCGAGTTCTGCGGCCTTGACGCACCGTACAACGCCCACGGGGAGAGCCTCGCACCACTGATCACGCAATCTGATCGCTCTTACGCGCCCCGCGACTGCGTCTACAGCGAGAACATCATCCCGGAGGTCTTCACGGACGAATTCCCCTTTAAAAAGGGCGAAGGCGTCATGGGAATCCGCCACCCCGACTGCAAGATGGTCCGCACGCGCAAATGGAAGTACAACTACTACCCCGCGGGCCACGAAGAGCTCTTCGATCTCGAGAACGACCCCGGCGAGTTCACCAACCTCGCGGGAGACCCCGCACACCACGCCACGCGCGATGAAATGAAGGCGAGGATGTTGGACTGGCTGATCACGGCAACCGAGACGGATCAGATCGCGGAGAAATGGTTGGTGTGAAAGGGAGTAAGTCCCCCTCGATGCGATCCTTATGCTACACTCGGCGACATCAACCCCAAGAAGGAATTCGCCCATGACGTCCAAGTCCATCCTCCTGTGTCTCGCCGCGCTCCCCGTCGCTCTCGCCCCTGCGCAGACGGGCACTATCCACGAGCCCGTGCGCTACATCGGCGGCGTCACCATCGATCTCCATTCCCACGAGGCCGGCATCCGCCCCGCCATCGGCACGCACCACCACCAGATCCTCCGCGTCAACCGCACCCATCCCGAACTCGCCGAGGGCAGCGGTTGGACCTACAACCACGCGCCCAACATCGCCTACTGGAACGACACCTTCTACGTCCAATACCTCAGCAACCCCATCGATGAACATGTCGCCCCCGGCCAGACCCTCGT
Source organism: Candidatus Hydrogenedentota bacterium (assembly GCA_016791475.1). Taxonomy (NCBI): domain Bacteria; kingdom Pseudomonadati; phylum Candidatus Hydrogenedentota; species Candidatus Hydrogenedentota bacterium. Next base: position 5,094 of record JAEUWI010000092.1, on the reverse strand, counting down.
GGCCACGTCGAAAGACGGAATAACCTGGAGCAAGCCCGAAGTCGTCTTCCCGCCCTACGTGGCCCCAGCCGGTGTCGCGCTCCCCGAGGGCACCCACGGCTACATGATGCACCAGCGCATGGGCTTCTACGTGGCCCCCAGCGGCCGCCTCCTCGTCCTCGCCTTCTACGGTCACGCCGAAGATCCCTTCGAAACCGGCGGCATCGGGCGCGTCGTCCGCGAGGCCTACAAAGACGGTACCTACGGCCCCATTCACTTCATCCGCTACGACAGCCAGACCACCTGGAACGAATCCAACACCAGCTTCCCCTTTTATACCAAATCCACCGATACCGGCTTCGTCGAAGCGTGCAACGCCCTCCTCGCCGATAAACTCGTCACGCGCCAGTGGTACGACGAGGACAACGGCGTCGACGGCTTCCACCAGCCCATGAAAGAAGACCGCGAAGCCTTCTCGTGGTACACCCGGAAAGACGGCAAGATCGTGGGACTTTGGAAATGGTCCTACGCGGCCCTCTCGGATGACGGCGTCACCTTTTCCGAGCCCGCGAAGTGTCCCACCTTCGTCATGGCCGGCGGTAAGCAATTCGGCACCCGGACCGACGACGGACGCTACGCCATCACCTACAACCCCACCATTCACAACGAGCACCGCTACCCCCTCGTCCTGGTCACCAGCGACGACGGCATTCTCTTCGACGACATGGTCACCGTCCAGGCGGAAGTGCCGCCCCAGCGCTACTTCGGCCGCTGGAAAGACTTCGGTCCCTGCTACACCCGCGGCATCACCCCCGGCGAAGGCAACCCGCCCGGCGACGACCTCTGGCTCACCTACAGCATGAACAAAGAAGACATCTGGGTCAGCCGCGTACCCGTCACCGTGCAATACGCCGTGAAAGGGAAAGTACAGGAAAACTTCGACGCCCTCCCCCTCGGCGGACGGGTCGAAAACTGGAACGTATACAGCCCCCAGTGGGCTCCCGTTACCATCGCCCAGGGCGAGAGCGGACACCACCTCCAGCTCGCCGACAAAGACCCCTACGACTACGCCCGCGCCATCCGCGTCTTCGAAGAAGGCACGAAGGCCAAGATCGCCTTCAAAGCCATGGCCGGACAATACACCACGCCACTCGAAATCGACATCCAGGATCGCTACGGAAACCGCCCGGTCCGACTCCGCTTCGGCAGCGACGGTGCACTCCAGTACACCCAAGGCAGCGAGCAGGTCGGCATCCTCGCCTACACCCCCGGCCGCTGGTACAACATAGAACTCGAAATCGACGCCACGCCTTATGGCAGCTTCACCCTCAAAGTCGATGGCAACGTGGTAGCCGAAAACGCGCCCCTTGCCGAGGCGGTGAAATCCGTCGAGCGCATCTCCTTCCGCACCGGCGAATTCAGAAACCTTCCTGCGCGACAGACGGTGAACGAAAAGCCCAGGTCGCCGCTGGTGGGCGCCGATGACGCAGTGGAAGAAGCCGTGTTTGGCGTGGATGATGTGGTGTTGCTTGGGGAGTGAACCGGAGATCGGCAAGGCTGGGAGCGCAGGCGTCCCCGCCTGCATCGCGCCTCCGGCGCGACGTAGAAAAATCAAAGGACTTGCCCGCTTCGGCATCCAGACGAAAGCCGATGACGCCTTCGCCGATCAGCAGGCGGGGACGCCTGCGCTCCCAGCTTTGGACGATCACTTGGCGACACCATGGCATTGTCGCAACAACGCAATCGCTTCATTAAGCTAACGTATTGCGTTTCCCATAGTAGGCGAGTATCGTTTTAGCCACGAAGTGGCGACATAGCGTAGCCCTGGGTGAAGCGAGGTCCCGGACGCGCCGTAGGCGGGAACGAGCGCAACCCTGATACAACCCCCAAATAACAAGCCCTGAAAGGGCGACACAGACCCGCATCGGGTTGCCCTCGAAATTCCGCTGACTGTGCTACACTAAACGCTCTAATAGCACTTGAAGAGGCGGCAGCACCCTTTAAATGAGGTAATAACATGAATTTAAAAGTAGTTGTCCACGAAGCGGAAGAAGGCGGTTATTGGGCCGAGGTGCCCGCCATACCGGGCTGCGCTACGCAAGGAGATACGCTTGAAGAGCTGATGCACAACGTTCATGAAGCTGTCGAAGCTTGCTTGTCGGTCGATATCGATGTGGTAGCCAGTCTGGCTGGAGATCGAGTTGTGGAAATCACAATTTGAAGACAGTCAGCGGCAAAAGGATGTGTCAGATTCTAGAAACCAAAGGTTGGAATCTGGCGCGTATCAATGGCAGTCATCATATTTATGTTTGCGAAGGCGAGCCGCTTCGCATCTCGGTTCCAGTGCACGGAAACCAATCTCTCAAATCTGGTCTCCAGCGGCATTTCATGAGACTTGCCGATATTCACGAGAAGGACCTGTGAGCCGAGCGAAAGTCGACGTGTAACAGCCACTGTGATCCTGGAAGACGCGTCAATATTGCTTGAAATCACACGCGATTCACGTATTTCAAGGCTCAACCCGCACCGGCCCAAAGGCCGGAACCGCCATGTCCTTCTCGTCCACCAGATTGACGTACGGATTCATCCCCGCGCCGTAATACAGGTCCACCGGCTCCTCCAGCGGCGCGTTGAGCCACACGATCACACAATCCGCGTTATCTGGATCCAGCTCCACCGCCCATGGCTTGGGCAGGGGTTTGGCGTTCCCCGCCACCGCCCGCGTCTCGAAGCCCCACAGCCGTCCACTTGCCACGAGGCGACCATTGACACCGCTGAACCGAACGCGCACGGGCTGCTGATAGGGGCTGATCGCGGGCATCACTTCGATAGACGCGAAATCGATGGGCGTTGCATGACCGGGTTGTTCATAGACGCAGGTCAACGCAACTTCCGCCATGCGCTGGCCCAGGCGGCGCTGGCCCTCCGCCGAAACGTGGATCAGATCGCTCAACGGCAAATCGATGGTGGGCACCATGTAGACGTGCGGGCGTTTCCCCGGCAACCCCCGTTGGATTTCCCGCCCCCGCTCCCAGGTCGTGCCCAGGTCTTCGGAATACACATAGCGGCTCACCTGCGCGAAGATAAACGGCAGCTCGGGCGCATTCAGGTCCGCCCGAAGCCGATCGATCAGATTGAGCATCTTCGCTTCATACGCCGCCACCGCTTCCCCGTTGGACACGTCCGCCTCCCCCTGATACCAAAGCACCCCGCGAATGCGTCCGCCCACCTGCCCCGCGCGATGGATCAGGTTGCCGTAGAGCGACTCCTCGCCCCGATCGAGCAACGCCGGGTCCCAATCATTCATGGAAGTAGCACCGAGCGCACAGGGTATCAGCCCAATCGGTCGGTCCAGCGCCATCGCCACGCCCTTCCCAAAGTCCAAGCCCGGCCCCGCACCCACACCCGTCGCGCCCGCCTTGCTCCCCGCACTCCCGGCGGCCCACTGCTCCGGCGTCATCTTGAAGAAATTCCGATAGACCGGCGCCGTTGCCTCAAAAACGCGATGAAGCGGATGCTGTGCAATCACCCATTCGCCATCCAGCGTAAAACTCATGACGCGCGGATCCGCAGGCGCCGCCACCGCAATCGGCTGCGCACCCACCATGTTCGATTGCCCCGCCAGAATCCATAGATCCGCTTCGACGCCGCCGGGGTAAGGATTAGTGGCCTCGGCGGACGCATGCCACGCCGCCAGGAACGCAACTACAGAGACTATCCAAAAGCGAGACAAAGTCATCGCTGGTGCCCAATTCGTACTCGTGAACACACTGGACCGTACTAATTGGAACATCGCCACCTCGCTGCAGATAAAACCCGTGACCCATACACAGTTCCCGAATGCTTGACCGCCTTTCTCTCGACAGTCCCATTCCGTCATTCCAGCGGCACATCCGCGCGCCAGATGGGTGTGTCCCAGCCCGCGATGTCTGCCGGTTTCACACCCCGCCGAAAACTGGTGAAGCTGAAGGTAGTGGGGTTGTAGGGGCCGACGAAGTCCACACTGCCGTCGGGCGCGATCTGCCCTTCCAGACCGAGGCACCAGAGGTGCGCATTGACGAGCATGCGTCGGAAGTTGCCGTCAAGCACATCCTGCGACGCGCCCTGGGTGGTGGTGAAGATTCGCGCGTCCTTCCCCGATTTACTGTGGTGTTCGCGCACCCACGCGACGGGCATGAGCTCTTTGGTGGTATCCACCGGTGCATCGACGTTCATGCCGTTGAGGATAATACCGCGCGCGAGAATCGTGCTACCGTCGATGGGGTCGGCCGTGTAGCCGCCCGCCTGGGTGTGCATCGCGCCGACGCCGCGCAACACGGGGTGCTCCTTCTGGTCCTGCTCGGGGATGAGTATGGAACTCTGCTCGTGGTTTTTGCCGTAGTGGGTGACCCAGGTCTCCCCCAGCACCTGTCGGCCGAAGCCCAGCTTGAATTCTTCGCCGGGGTAGTTGTAGTCGTAACTGTAGAATTTTCGGTCCGGCTCGATCTTGAAGGCATGGGTGGAGGTGCGCAAAGCGACAATGGGTCCGCCCCGATCCACGTAGTCCACGAAATGCTGCATCTCCTCATCCGCCATGCTGATAAATCGCATGAAGATAACCATGAGATCCGCATCTTTGAGGATCTCAAGGCCCTTCAGCTCACTGCTGCCGGGCAGAATGGTGCCGTCCTCCGGGTTGACGCCGAAGATGACGGTGCATTTGAAGCCATAGTGCTTCGCCATAATTCGCGCCAGCGCCGGCAGCGCCTCTTCCCCGCGATACTCGTGGTCCGAAGCGATGTAGACGATGTGCTTGCCCTGGCCGATGCCGCCGGAGCCTTCCCAGGTCATGTGGGACGGGTATTCGGCGCTGGCGGTTAGGACGAGCAGCGCGGGCAGGGCAAGGGCAAGAAAGATGCGTTTGAAAATACTCATGGCGTTGGCTCCGTTGGGTTCTTGAATGACTATAGTGGGGACGGCATTCAGAAGCAAGCAGAAAGGAGCATTCAACCTGAAAGGACTCAGAGACATCAAAAAGGAGAAACCTTCAACCTTCATTTGTGGATGACGTAGCATATGTTCTGTAAATTGAAAATGCGACCACGCATTCGTTCCAATCTTGGGTAGCTAACCAAG
>JAEUWI010000091.1 GCA_016791475.1 Candidatus Hydrogenedentota bacterium | reverse complement strand
CCATAAGACCCATAAGACCCATAAGACCCATAAGACCCATAAGACCCATAAGACCCATAAGACCCATAAGACCCATTGTCCCGCAGACGCCCTCCTCGAATTGCAAGATTTCCCATACCTTTGTTATACTTTCCGGCGGACTAATCCCTTAACCCCCCACCTTACATGGAGATCATAGTGCATGTCCGGTCACTCTAAATGGAGTACTATCAAGCGGAAAAAGGGCGCCATCGATGCCAAGCGGGGCAAGATATTCTCCAAGCTGGCCAAGGAAATCACGGTGGCGGCGCGCCTGGGCGGTGGCGAAGCCGATATGAATCCCCGGCTCCGGACGGTACTGCTGGCGGCGAAGGCGGAGAATATGCCGAAAGACAACATCGTGCGCGCCATCAAGAAGGGCACGGGCGAGATCGAAGGCGTGACGTACGAATCCCAGCGCTATGAAGCGTATGGCCCCGCGGGTGCCGGCCTGATCATCGACACCCTGACGGATAACAAGAATCGCACCATCGCCAACGTGCGCCACATTGTCACGAAGTACGGCGGCAGCTTGGCGGAAACCAACGCGGTAAGCTGGAACTTCGAACAGAAGGGCCTCATCATCGTGTCGAAGGCCGGACTGGACGACGATACCATCTTCGAGAAGGCCACGGAAGCGGGCGCGGACGATGTGGATATGGAAGGCGACGACTACGAGATCACCACCGGTTTCGCCGACCTCCACTCGGTAAGTCAGGCCCTGGAAGGCATGGGCATCACGCCCAAGGAAGCCAAGCTCACAATGGTTCCGAAGACCACCGTCGAGCTTGAGGCCAAGGCCCTGAAGACCATGCTGACCCTCATGGAAATGCTCGACGACGATGAGGACGTCCAGGAAGTTTTCAACAACGTGGAATTGACCGACGAGGCGATGGAAGCGGCCATGGCGGACTAAGTGCTGCTGTACTGAGTTTTTTCAATCCCCGGGCCAATCTGTGGCGCGGGGATTTTTTTTGAACAGCGTCGCCGCATTGGAACGTTTGGCGCACCGCCCGCAGGAGACCCCGGGTTCGCGTTCTCCCGGTCTCTTTCGATAAACTCCATCGCACCTTCAACCGCGAGTACACGCCATGCCTGATAAACCCAAACTTCCGAAGTCGAGCACGGACCATGGTCTGGATCGCCGCGACTTGCTGAAACGCGCGCTTGGCCTGGGAATCCTGGCGGCCGGCGCTTCGGACGCCGGCGCACGGGATGGAGCATCCAAAGTTGTCGACGGCCCAATTTCCCGCGAGAACGCGCGCCCCGGCACGACGGACTGGCTTCTCACCAAGACCCACATCGACCCCGCAACGCGCTACCGAAGCCCGCGCATTGAAGGGTATTGTGGCGCCACTTCCCTGCGGGCGGGGGATCGGCTCGACATCATGGTATCCACCGATCCACCCGCGCCCTTCGATGTGAAGATTTATCGTATGGGGCACTATGGTGGCGCCGGTGGACGCATGGTCTATTCCAGCGACACCCTGGCGGGCCTGGCACAGCCGGTTCCCGAGGTGGGCGACATGCGCGTGCGCGATTGCCAGTGGTCCCCCGGCCTTGCCCTGTCGATACCCGAAGACTGGCCGAGCGGCGTATACCTGGGCAAGCTCACGGAGCACACGGAAGGCCATCAGAGCTATGTAATCTTCGTCGTGCGCGATGATCGCAAGGCCGATTTCATGTTCCAGTGCAGCGATACCACCTGGAATGCCTACAACCGCTGGCCCGACCAGTTTGCCCTGTACGACGACGGTCGGAACGAGTGGTACCTCGGCGCGGGAACGGCCACAAGCTTCAACCGGCCCTATGGAAAATATTGTCAGGTCGTGGACACCCCACTTTCCATCGGATCGGGCGAATTCATGCTCTGGGAGTTCCCCATGGTCTTCTGGCTGGAACAACAGGGCTACGACGTGACCTATGTGTCGAATCTCGACACCCACGGCGATGGGCCGGGCCTGAAGCGTGTGAAGGGATTCCTTTCCGTCGGTCACGACGAGTACTGGACCCGGGGAATGTATGACAATGTCTACGCGGCCATCCAGGAGGGCCTGAGTGCGGGCTTCTTCTCCGGGGACACCTGCTGGGGCATGATCGACCTGCTGCCGGACGGCGCCGGGCGGCCAAAGCGCCACATTACCCGTGTGGATCACTTTGGCCCCGTGGACGAGGTGCTGGTGAGCCACTATCCCGAGGTGGGCCGATTCCCCCATCAGGGCCCCGACCAGGCCCGCATGATTGGCGGTCGGGACGTCTATCCGGTCTCCGGCGGCGGTGATTGGATCTGCAGTGCGGAGGACCACTGGATCTTTGAGGGCACGGGCATGAAAAATGGTGACGCGATTCCGGGTCTGGTGGGGTTTGAATGGCACGGCGCACCGGCGGATATCCCCGGCCTGCGTGTGGTGGCCACGGGCACCGCCTCCACCGGGGGAACCGAGGGTGTCTATGCTTCTACGGTGTACCCGGGCCCACAGGGAAACATCGTTTTCAACGCGTCCACCATCTGGTGGGCGGACGGGCTCGCGGAGCCGCCGGGTTACGTGCGCCCCGCGACCTACACCGAACCCCAGGGGCCGGATGGACGGGTACAACGGATCACGCGAAACATCCTGGACCGCATGCTGAGCGCATAGTGCGGCCTCCCGGCTCCCTCCCGATGTGATCCGAATTAGTACTATTTCGGATTGGACTTCAACATAAAACTCGTCGCACTATAGTAGTTGAAACGGGCAGCTTTATTCTTCCTTCGCGACTTGCCGCAGCGGGAGAAGGCGACAACATTCGGGGAGGCGGTGTATGTTTGAGACGATTGGTTCGCTATTCGACACGTCGGGATTCCCCGCGCGGTGGCAATGCGGGGCCTGGTCCACAGCCCACGGCACGCTGCACATCGCGTCGGATATTGCGATCTGGGGCGCCTACATGGCCATTCCCGCCACCATAACATTCTTCCTGATGAAGCGCCGGGATGTCCCCTTCCTGTCGATCTTCTGGCTCTTCGCGGGATTCACATTCTTCTGCGGGACCACCCACCTGCTGGATGCCTTTATCTTCTGGTGGCCGGCCTATCGCTTCGCGGGAGTGGTCAAGTTTCTCACGGCGGTGGTTTCGTGGGCGACAGTGCTGGCCCTTATTCCGGTGATACCCCGCGCGCTGGCCCTGCCCCGCCTGGGACTGGACAATGTGGAACTCCAAGAGGCGCTCCGGGCTGCGCAGAAGTCTGAAGAGCGGCTGCGCCATGTGATCGAGGCCGCGCCCAACGGCATGGTGATCGTGGATGAACAGGGGCGCATTGTGTCGGCCAATTCGGCCTGCCGCTCCATCTTCGGCTACGAAAGCGAAGAGCTGGTGGGGCGGCTGATTGAGGAACTCGTGCCCCCGCGCCACCGCGCGGCCCATCCCGGCTTTCGGGAGGCCTTTCGCCGCAGCCCGGAAACACGGGCCATGGGCCGGGGCCGCGATCTCTTTGGCCTGTGCAAGAATGGCTCGGAGATCCCGGTGGAGATCGGGCTGAACCCCATCGAATCCATGGAGGGCGCGCTCGTGCTGGCCTCCATCGTGGATATTACCGAACGAAAGCACTCGGAGCAGATGCTGGCCCGCTACACGGCGGATCTGGAGCGAAGCAACCGGGACCTGGACGAGTTCGCCTACGTGGCGTCCCACGACCTGCGCTCGCCCCTGGAGGGCATCGCGAGTCTGGCGGGGTGGATCGAAGAGGACTCCGGCGCCCAGCTCCCGGAGGATTCCCGGCGCCATCTGGGGCAGATTCGTCAGCGCGTGCTGCGCCTTCAGACCCTGTTGGACGATCTGCTCCAGTTCTCTCGCGCGGGACGGCGGGAGACGGGCCTGGAGCTGGTGGACGTGGCGGCGCTGGTGCAGGATACGATCTCGCTGCTGAATCCGCCGCCGGGCTTCCGGGTGAGCACCAGTGGAAATCTTCCGCGGCTGGAGACGTTCCGGACGCCGCTTCAACAGGTCTTTCAGAATCTCATGGGAAACGCGATCAAGCACCACGACCGCGCGGAGGGCGTGATCGAGGTGCGCGCCGAGGAATCGGAACGCTTCTGGACCTTCACCGTGACTGACGACGGGCCAGGCATCGAGCCAGCCTATCATGAGCGCGTGTTCATGATGTTTGAAACGCTTCGCCCGCGGGACCGTGTGGAGGGAAGCGGGATGGGGCTGGCCATTATTCGCAAGTTGATCGAGACCTACGGTGGCGAAATCCGCCTGGAATCGGCAGGCGGCCAGGGCGCGAAATTCTCCTTCACCTGGCCGAAGGAGATGAGCGTATGAAGGACGACGGGCAAACCGAAGCAGCGCCCGAGGAGAAGCCCGCGCCAACCGTGGAGCAGGTCACCGTGCTCCTCGTGGAGGATGACGATGTGGACGCGGAGCGGGTCGTTCGCGCCTTTCGCAAGTCCGGCCTCCCCCACCCCATTCGCCGGGCGCGAGACGGCATCGAAGCCCTGGAGATCCTGCGGGGCGAAACGGGGGAGCCGATCGAGCGCCCCTACATCATCCTGCTGGATCTTAAAATGCCCCGCATGGGCGGCTTTCAGTTTCTGGGATGCCTGCGGGAAGACCGCGCGCTCGCGGATGCCGTAGTCTTTGTATTAACGACCTCCCGGAACGAGTCGGACCGTTGCCGGGCTTATCTGCAGAATGTGGCGGGCTACATCGTCAAGTCCCGCACCAGTGGGGACTTTGTCGACGTTGCCAGTATGTTGGATTGGTACTGGCGCGTGGTCGAGCTCCCCTAGAAAGACGCCCCATGGAACAGAAAGTACTGGTAATCGATGACGACGCCATCTGCCGCGAGGCCGTGAAACGACACCTTGGCGGGCTCTATTCACTCCATTTCTCCGACTCCGTGGAGGCGGCCCGCGCCTCCATCGCGGGAGACAACCCGGATTGCGTGCTGCTGGATTTTCGCCTCCCCGACGGCGATGGTCTCGCCCTGCTGCCCGTCCTGACGGCCCAGCGCATCCCCGTGGTCATGTGCACCTCCCAGGGCAATGAAGAAATTGCGGTGCGGGCGCTCCACGAAGGGGCCGACGATTACATCGTCAAGAATGCGCTGAACCGGTCCATGCTGCGCCGCTCCATCGGCAATGCCATCGAGCGGGCCCGACTGCGGGCCGAATTGCTGCTGCGCGAGCAGGAGAAGGACCTGCTGATCGAGCAACTGCAAGCGGCGCTGCGCGACATCGAAACGCTGCGGGGTCTTTTGTCGATCTGCGCGCGGTGCAAGAAGATTCAGGACGAGGACGGGAGCTGGCGCTCGGTGGAGTCCTACGTCAGCAAGCGTTCCCAGGCCCGCTTTACCCATGGGTTCTGTCCGGAATGCTTTGACAAGGAAATCCAGGCCATACGTGAAGAACCCCGTTAGCTGGAAAACAAGAACGAGGCCGGAGACAAGTCTCCGGCCTCGGGCGTTTTGGTGGAGGTAAGCGGGATCGAACCGCTGACCTCTTGACTGCCAGTCAAGCGCTCTACCAACTGAGCTATACCCCCCAAAAGACACACGAAACCGCGTGCCGAATGTAAGCGTATTTTAGAGAATGAAGGGTCGCGATGTCAAGTTTCCAACGCCGCCCTTCTTTTGCAGCGGGCGGGGGCACAGGTTACAATGTTGGCTTGAGCCAGCCCCTTTCAATCAGGAGACTTAACGCATGAATTCCTCCGATTTCCTTTCGCGGCGATCCTTCTTCAAATCCACGGGCCTTGGCCTCGGCGCGGCCGCCGGCACCCTGGCCGCCACGGGCCACGCCGCCGCCCCCCTGCCCCGCAACGGCGCCAGCCACATGAAATTGAGTATGGCGGCCTATTCTTTCCGGGATTCGCTGGCCACGCGGGGCACGGCGGAGGAAATCGCGAAGGCGGGCATGCGCCTGGAGGACGTGGTCGACCTGGGGGCCCAATACGGCCTGGATGGCATCGAGCTGACGAGCTACTACTTCCCGAAGGACGTGACACACGAGTATCTCATGAACCTGAAGCAGCAGTGCTTCCGCCTTGGGCTGGATATTTCCGGCACCGCCATCGGCAATGACTTCTGCCACAAACCCGGCCCGGAGCGGGACGAGCAACTGGCCCTGACGCGGGAATGGATCGACTACGCGGCGACGATGGGCGCGCCGGTCATCCGGGTATTTGCCGGCACGGTCAAGGAAGGCGACGACGAAGGCGCAGCCATCGGCCGGTGCATCGAGGGCCTCAATGAATCGCTGGAGTACGCGGCGCAGAAGGGTGTTTTCCTGGCGCTGGAGAACCACGGCGGGATCACGGATACGCCGGACCACATGCTGCGCATTATCGAAGGCGTGAAAGATTCGCCCTGGTTTGGCGTGAACCTCGACGGTGGCAACTTCAACACGGACGACCCCTATCGCGATCTCGCCCGCATCGCACCCTACACCATCAACGCCCAAATCAAGGTAATGGTGACCAATAACGGCAAGCGGGAGCAGGCTGATTTCGGGCGGATCATAGGCATTCTGAAGGATGCCGGTTATCGGGGCTATATTGTGCTCGAGTATGAGGAAGAAAATCCGAAAGAGGACGTGCCGAAGTATTTGGATATCCTGCGGGAACTTCTGGTTCGCTAGTCTTCCACTGTCTGCGGCATTCCGGCCGTCTTGAGGCTCAGCGCCTTGGGACGGCCGTTTTCTTCGATGGCGACGAAGGTGCCGGTGGTCTTGAAAACCACATGCTTGCCGACGCGCCCTTCAATATCAAAGGTGATACTGGTGTTTCCGATGCTCACGTTGCCCGCATAGAAATCGACCCGATCGCGCTCGCGCACCGGATACTTGAAGAGCAGTTCGGCGTATTTCAAGGTGACCATGCGCGGTTCACTGGTGTAGACGTGGGCATAAATGCCTGCGGCTTCGTCCATCCAGGCCATCATGGTGCCGCCGAAGAGATTGCCGCCCACGCCGAGGTCGCGGGTCATGCAAAGGTGAGAAGTGACGTGTTCCATGGGAGGCTCCAGGGGAAGTAGTGGGTCGTATGGATCGTATGGGTCGTGTGGGGCTCAGCGGCCGCCTGGCAGGCCAGCCCCATTTTGATCGGTCTGATCGGTCTGATCAACCGCTGCCCATTTCTCTTAGAAATTCGGGGTCGAGCTCGATTCCCAGTTCCTGGCAACGCTTCACCGCGGCCTGGGCCTCCGCCTTCTTCCCCGCTTCCCAATAGGCCACGGGGAGGCTGCGGTTCACGCTGACATTTTCGGGTTCCAGGCTGCGGGCACGCTCCCAGGCTTCCGCCGCCTCGGCCCAGCGCTCCAGATCGGCATAGCAGAGGCCCACGCGGAACTGGCTGCGCACCGGATCCACCTGTCGCGTAGTCAGCATCGTATACAACGGCAGGGCTTCTTCGAAGCGGCCAAGGCCATAGAGCAGATCGGCATAGCCCGCCAGCAGTTCGTTGTCATCTGGCTGAAGGGAAACAAGCCGCTCATAGCACCATGCGGCCTGTTCCCAGTCTTCCAGGAGCTGGGCAACCACCACCAGATTGTTGAGGGTGGTGATATCGCCTGGGTTAATGTCGAGGGCGTGGACATAGGCCCCGGCGGCCGCTTTCAGATTCCCAATCTTGCGCAGGGCAAAGCCCAGGTTGGAATAGGCGTCGGCGTAGTCCGGTTTGAGGTTAATCGCTTTCTGATAGGAATAGTAGGCGTCCTGGTAGCGCCCCATGTCCAGCAGGGCGTTTCCGAGCTTGTAGTGGAGTTCGGGATTGTCCGGGGCGGTCTTGAGTTCGTTCTGATAGTGAAGTACCCGGTCCGTGATCCCGAGATCTTCGGGTTTGGGCGGCGTTTCCACGTCTTTTTTTGTGGCGCAGGCCGCCAGTGCCAGCGCCACTGCCAAGCCGATCCCTATGGTTTTCAGATGCCGCAATCCGCGCAATCGACACTATCCTGTGGTGGCCCCCGCCTTGCAAACGGGCGGGGAAATGGAAAATTCCCGTGCGCGGATTATATCATAGGGGAACTTCCCGCCTTTCATTCGTATTCTATTCCCTGCGCGGCCGCGAGAGTGGCGGGGCGCGCAGTGTTTCCAACCGACCTTCAACGCAGGTGAATCATGAGCAAGACCCACGTCGCCGTCTTTATGGGCGGGCGCAGCGAAGAGCACGAAGTTTCCTTAAATTCCGGGGCCCGCGTGGCCGAGGCCCTGACGGGCGACCGCTACACCGTGACCCCAGTGGTCATCGGCCGCGACGGCAACTGGTCCATCGACGGTGCCGAAGCCCTCCGCCCGGCGGCTGCACTAAGCCAACTGGACGGGCTGAACGTGGACTGTGCATTCATTGCACTCCATGGCCCCTATGGCGAGGATGGACGCATGCAGGGCCTGCTGGACATGATCGGCCTGCCCTACACGGGCTCCGGCTGCGCCTCCAGCGCCCTCACCATGGACAAGGTGCGGAGCAAGGCGGTGGTGTCGTCCCAGGGTATTCGCGTCGCGGGGCACCTGGCCCTGGACCGGCCCACGTGGGCCATCGACTCGGCCCAGGTCATCGAGGCCATCGAAAAGGACATCGGCTTCCCCTGTGTCATCAAGGCCGTCTCCCAGGGCTCCAGCAAGGGCGTGATCATTTGCGATAGCCTACTGAGCCTGCGCAAAGACATGGAAACGGTCATGGACGTGGAAGACAACGTCTTCGTGGAAAAATTCGTGAAGGGCACGGAGGTCACCTGCTCCGTGCTCGACGCCGATCCAAGCGGGCGCATCCAGCCCCTGCCGCTCACCGAGATCTGCCCGCGCACGGCCCGCTTCTTCGACTATGAGGCCAAGTACACCCCCGGCGCCACGGAAGAGATCACCCCCGCGCGCATCTCCGATGAACTGACCGACGATATCATGGACATGGCCGCCCACGTGCACGAAGTGATGGGCTGCAGCGGCTGGAGCCGGAGTGATTTCATCATCGACGAGCACGGTCCGGTGTGGATCGAGGTCAACACGATACCCGGCATGACCGCGACCTCCCTGTTTCCCCAGGCGGCAGCGGCAGCGGGAATCAGCTACGAGGAACTGGTGGCCGCGCTGGTGGACGACGCAATGCGCCGTGCGGAGATTCGGGGATAAGGGACTGCCAAGAGAATGTGGCATCGCTCTGCTATCGCTGCCGCCTCGGTGCCAGCCCGCCTCCAATCGGAGCCTGCCCTCCACCAGCGGCGCCCTGCAAACCCGGCGTGGGTGTGGCTGCCGGCGGTGCGGGCTCCTCGGGCAATTCGGCCTTCAGCACGTCAACCGGCTTGATGTAGTCGATACCCGGCGTGGCAAAGGGAAGATTGTTCTCGAACCACCGATCGGTCCTCACGAACACGACCGACCCGTCCATCATCACCACATTGCCACCACCCGGGATATGGTTGAAGCTTCGTGAGACGTCTTCGATACCATTCGGGTCGAGCGGGCGAAGCGAAATATCCCACATCAGGGGCACCGCGGGCACCGGCATACTTGGGTGTGGATAGCGCAGGGGCGCCTTGGTGTAGGCTCCGAAGTAGTCGTAGCTCTGGCGCAAGCTGGGGCGGACGTCGTCGTCATTGCGCCCTTCGCCGTCACCGTTGAGTCGCGTTGTCCATTCACGTTCGAGCATCTGCACATCCGAGACATTTGTATCCGACGGACAGAAGAAGATCTTTTCATCGGTCACATAGTCACCCCGCAACGCCAGCAGACAATCGGCATTGCCCTCTCCCCCGCTCCAGGGCAGATTGCGATCATGTTCCTCGGCGTACATTTTCAGCACCATGCCGAGTTGGGCCAGATTCGCCAGACAACTCGCGCGGCGGGCCGTCTCCCGCGATCGCGCCAAGGCGGGCAGAAGGATGGCCGCGAGAATTCCAATCGTGGCGATGACGGCCAGCAATTCGAAAAGCGTGAAGCCCGGACGGCGGGCAAGGTTTGCGTGCCTCATGGTTCCCCCTTGATAGGCTGGACCGCGTAGCGCTCCAATCGGCCCGATGGCGAAAGTTTGAGTTCGGCGCGCAGCCCCGCGCGGTCATAGCGATAGGCCGCGAGGTCCAGCGCGCCCCACGATTCAATCTGGTAGGCTCCGGCATCCCCAGCGGGCTGCACCGTGACGGTGAAGGTACCCGGCCCCAGGGGCACGTCGGCTTCGCCGGTGTATTGGGCGGGTGCGGCGCGCAAGGCCATGATGGCCTGTTCAAGACCCGCCTCGGCAAGTTGATAGGCCTGCTCGCGATGCCAGGACTGACGCTGTTGCGCCAGTTGCGCGTGAATCTGAGACCAGAGCACCGAAGTGCCGATACTGAGTATGGCCATTACCATGAGGGCGAACATGAGGGCCGTGCCGCGCTGGTTGTGGCGTGTGGGAATTACCGTCCCGGGAGATCTTCCAATTACAACCATCCCATCACCCTCCCACGCCGCGCGGAGTCGCGCTGGCGAAATGCTCTACGAAGGGCTGCTTACGCTCGCCCTCTTCACCCAGGACCTTGACGCGCAGATTCACCAGGGGTCGCGCCCCGCCCTGATTCACGTCAAACTCGAGCGTCTCCAACGGCTGCCGCAGGGTCTTCATGTAAACCACCTCCATGGCCCCTTCTTTCTCGGCCAGACCCATAACAGCGAAGCGATTCGACTCGCGCAGAACACCAAGCACGGCATAGTCGAATTCGCCTTCCTGCGCCTGCGGCATCTTCAGGACAAGGCGATCCGCGCCGGTCTTGTATTCGCCCACTTCGGACACGACCGCCGATGCGCGTCGTGTAAACTCGGTGAACTCTTCCTGCACTTCACGGACGCCTTCCATTCGCGACATGCTCAATGTGTTCAGCGCCGACAACTGGGAGCCGGTACCCAGCAGCGAGACGAACAAATTTACTGCGACGGCGAACACCGCCACATAGACCAGTAGCTCCAGAAGGGAGTAGCCGGCGCGATTGAAATTCAGCTCTTCCACCTCAACTGCGTGCACTGACGGCCCGCGAGCGTCCAAGCAAATTCGAGAAGAATGTGGCACAGGCGTCCCGCCTGTGATTTGATTAAAGGTATCAGCTCGGCGGAAGCATCGGACGCGTTTCAGCACGCCTCTAGAAACACAGCCGGGACGGCTGTGCCACATTCTTTCGTTACGCGTGAAAAAGCTATTCATGGCTGGCCCTCCTCGCCTTTGTCGGCGATCAGCGTCGTCAATTCCCGCGTGATACTGCGCCCGCCCCGGCTTTCCCAGGTGAGCGTCACGGCCACTTCCCGCAAGCCCGGCGCGCGTTCGAAAGCCTTGATGGCCAGAACAGGTTCGTGGAGCGTTTCCAGGGCGGCCGACGGCGGAGAACCCGCCATGCCATCGGCGATGGACGCGAAGGGCAGCGCCCTCAGCCGCTCGACTTCATTGCGTAATGTCACCGTGGCCACATCGTATTCCCGCATCATGACAATCTTGCTCATGCCGATGGAGTAGAGCTGGATGGAGCCAAAGCCCGCCACTGTGACCACGAAGAGGGCGCAGGTAAGCTCCAGCAGGCTGAAGCCGCCGTTGCGCGCTCGCGCGCTTGAGGGTTTATGCATTGATCATCTCCGACAGGTCCACCAGAACCCGAAAAACGGCCACCTGGGTTGCCATGACGAGGTAGCCCAGCACCAGGACCCCCGAAGGCAGGACAATGGCCTGCAATATGGCGAGTCGCTTCTCCGTATCGCGCCGGTATAGCTCGGCGATATGCGCCAGGGTCTCGGGCAGTTGCCCCGAGCGCTCCCCGGCCTCCACCAGCCCGGTGAAAGAATCCGGAACGAGGCGGCGCGATGCCGTCCGCCGAAGGGCCTCTTTCAACGACTCCCCCTGGCAGACGCGTTCGCGGAGCTGCCCCAGCCAGCGACGATAGGCCGGGTGGACATCGCTCCCCAGGGCAATGGCCAGCGCGCGGTCCAGCGGCACGCCGGCCCGGAGCAGGCCCTGAAGCATGAGGGCAATTTGGCCGAGGTTGTGGCGGACCAGGAGGCTGCGGAACCAGGGAAGTAGCGTCAACACAGAGCTGAAGCGTCGGGCCGACCAGCTCCGCCGCAGGCGATAGCGCCGCAGCATGGCCCAGACCACGAGAAACAGGAGAATCGCGCCAATGAAGGGCGCCGCGGAGAATATTCGATTGGAGGCTGCGACGAAAAATTCGAGGCCCGGCAGCAGACCGCCCACGAGTGGCGCAATGCCGCTGGCCAGCGGGTGCGACACGAAGGCCACGCCGGCATCGGCCGCAGCTTCCTGCCGCATCTCCACGAAGACCGGGATAACCTTGATCAGCAAGAAACTGGTGATTAGAACCTGCGCCCCGAAAACTAAAGAGAGGTAGAGGAATATGGCGCGAAGCTGCCGCTGCGCACCGAGGGAGCGAAGCATGGTGTCGTTGAACTGAGCAAAGGCGGAGTCGAGATTGCCGGTGGCTTCGCCCGCCTCGACGAGATCCACCAGGTGGCGCGGAAAGAAGCGGGGCAGACTCCCCATGGCCTCGGAAAGGCCCGAACCACACGCGATGCGGTGCTCCAGCGCGAGGAAAATACCCGTGCGTCCATGGCGTTCGGTGATCATGACTTTCACGATCCACATCATTGTCAGCACCAGGGCCACCGCCTGGAGCCCCACAAAGGGGGTGTCCAATCCTTGATCCGAAAGCGAGATGTTAAACCCGAGGGCAAGCACAAGAACGATCGCCACGGCCACACGTGCCAGAAGGGATGCACGCTGGGGCGTCCAGGAGGTGCGGGCCCGCATATCTTCCTGGGCACCCGCAGCAAGCCCGGGGGCCAGCGGCGCATTGCAGGCGATAAGGCTGCGGAGGTGCTCGGCCACCAGAATAACATCGCGCCGCCAGCCGCGGGCGTTCCAGTAAACCGGGCCGCGCCAGGTGGGATCCTGGGCCCGTCGCTGGAGTCCCGCCGGAACTTGCGAACTTACCGGAGGACGCAGGGACACCGCCGGGGACGCCGACGAGCCTGCCCGGCGCCGGAACCACGACCACCAGTAGACCGGTTTTCCGTCGGGCGCGGGCACGGGAGGACGCCGCATGAGCAGCGCGCCAAGATCCAGATTGAGCAGCTCTTTCCAACGCATGGCTCAGCCGCCTATCTGATCGCCGAGCGTAAAGATCGGCAGGTAGAGAGAAAACGCCACAAAGGCCACCACGAATCCGATGGCCAGCACGAACACAGGCGCCGCCATGACGCCGAGGAAATTCTCATGAGCCACCGCCTGGTGCTCGAATCGGCTGGCGAGGCTGGAGAAGGCCTCCTCGGTCGTGCCCCGCTCCTCGCTCGTGGATAGGAGCCAGCAGGTGTCGTGGCCAAAGAAGCGCGTGTGCTCCAGGGCATCCGCCAGGCGCTCGCCACTGGCCACCTCCAGCACGGCATCTTCCAGGGCGCGCTCCAGCACCGGGCTGCCCGAGGCCGCGCCGGAGAGCTCCATGGCGTCCAGCACAGGCACGCGGGACTCCAGCAGCAGTGCCATGAGGCGGCAGAAGCGCGCCTGCACACCGAGATGGTAGGTCGGGCCAATCCAGGGCAAATAAAGCTTGAGGGTATCCAGTCGACAGCGGCCCGCCACGGAACTGCGCAACCAGACCAACAGCCCAAGACCGAGCCCGGCCAGAATCGCCAGTGTCATCAGGAGATTGCCGAAGGAGTGCTGAAACAGGTCGCTGATCTCCAGCATGAGGCGGGTGGGCCCCGGAAGCCGACCGCCGAACTCCTGAAAAATCTCCTTAAACACCGGGACCACCTTCAGCATCAGGAAACTAATGATGAACAGGGCAGTGACCGACAGAATGATCGGGTAGATGAGGGCCGTCTGCAGGCGCTGTTTCATATCGGCCATACGCGTGGCGTGTTGGCTCACCAGCCCCATAACGCCCGCCAGATTACCCGTGGCCTCGCCCGCGCGGATGAGCGCCGGATACACGCGGGGGAAGTACTCGTGCTGTTTGTCCACCGCATCTTCCAGCGATACACCCCGCTCCAAATCCTGATGGAGTCGCTCCAGCACCGGCTTGAGCCGCGGATTGCGCAATTCCGACGCCAGCGCCTTCAGCGACGGCACCAGGGGCATCCCGCTCTTCACGATGGACTCCAACTGCTCGGAAAGGAGCTGCAAATCCTCCCACGTGAGCTTGCCGGACACGCGCAGAAGCCGCCGGTCGGGGTAGGCCTCCACCACGGAACTGACCGTCAGCCCCCGCTCTTGAAGCTTCTGCGTCACCGCATGGGCCGACACCGCCTCCATGGAATCCTCCACCGGATTCCCTTCCGGGTCCAAGGCCCGGTATTTGTACATGGTCATGGTTGGTTCCCTCTCGCCCGAACGGGGCTGTAGAGGATATGACGGTTTGGGGGGAAAGCGATCATTGAATTTCTCTGTGTGCCAAACCCCCTCATGGCATTATCGCGTCGGCCATATCGACCATCGCCTGAAAAAGGGCGGTCTCCAGACCGAGGACGATATAGCCCATCAGGAACACGCCCATCGGCAGCACGCAACTCCGCAAGAATTTCTTGCGGCGCTCTACCCCGGCCTGATACTGCTCCGCGAGATAAGCGAGTGTTTCCTCCAGCCGCCCGTGCGTCTCTCCCATGGCGACCATCGCGATAAATGACCCCGGCACCGGAACCGCCCTTGCGTCGTGGGAGCATGCTTCGCGGAGCGTGGAACCATTAAGTATGCGCTTCCTAACCTGCGCGACCCAACGAGCATACAATGGGTGAAGTCCCCCCCGCGAAACAACGTCCAGAGCATGCTCCAGAGGGACACCCGCGAGCAGATACTGATTCAGTTGAAATGCGATAGAGGCCAGATTCTGCCGCGCCACCATACCGCGCAGTCCGGGAATGGAAAGCAAGAATGTGGACTCCACTCGGCTGGACCAGACGCGTCGCCGGCGCCAGGGACGCAGGACAAGCCAGAGCCCCGCGAGCCAGCAGATCATCGCTACATGATAGCGGTGTACGCTGAAGAAATTTGCGATGGCGAAAATATCCTCGATAGAGGGCAGGGGAACAGGAAGCCCGGGAACCGTGTGCGCACTGCCCAGTGGAACGTGGAGCTCCATCAGGATCTCCTCGAAGACGGAAAATACCTTAACGGCAAGAAACGCGATCACGCCCGCCTGTATACTGAGTCCGATCCAGACATAATTCAAGACACGGGAAAAATCTCGCTGTGCGGTCCATTTCTTGACGGTTTCGGTGGAAAAATTATCCAGGATCACTTCGAGGTTGCCCGTCCGCTCCGCCATGGCGACCTGGGATACCAACTCGGCGGGAAAAAAGCGCGGCAACTTGCCCATCGCCTCGGATAGCGAACAACCTTGGTTTATGGACCGCTGGAGGGAGACCAGCACGCCCATGGGCTTGTAGTGACGTTTCACAGCCGCGAAGTAAAGCCAGAAAGCAATGACAATGGGTCGAATCAGGCCGCGAATGGCTTCGGGGCCCACCGTTGCGAGGGCCCCCAACGCGCCGAGCAGGGACAACAGCAGCAGCAGAGAAATACCGGCAACCTTCGAGAGCCGCGCCACGCGCTGAGGCGTCCAGCCCCGCTCGAGATAGAGGAAGTCCTCCGCAGCGGCGGCGAGGGATGACCCAAGCGGGACATTGGCCTTGACGCCGAGCCGGATCTGTTCCAGCACCAGCAGCAAATCTTCGTGCCACCGATTGGCCCGAAGATAATACGGCCCCTGCCACCTGGGATCGGCCGCCTTTGACTCGACTGCGGGGGGAAAGCGCCGGCCCATTGGCAAAGGCGGCGGCCCCACCGGACGACCGGGCTTCTGAATCGCGGGGCGTCGCCACCACGGAATAGCCTCCATCACTTCGCCCCCAGTTGATCGCCCAGTGTAAAGATGGGGAGATACATGGAGACCGCGATGAACCCCACAATGCCGCCGATCACCACCACCAGTGCCGGCGTGATGACCGAACCCAGCATCTGCTCCCGCGCGCGCACGTTTCGCTCCGCGGATTCGGAGAGATTGTCCAGCGCCTCCACCACCTGGCCGCGCTCCTCCGCTGCGCCCAGTAGCCAGTGAAAACTTGGCGCGAAGAAACTCGTCTTTCGCAGGGCATCGCTCAACTGCGCGCCGTACGCAATTTCTTCGGCCACTCCGTTCATTCTGTGCTCGAGTGTAGCACTGCCGGAGGCACCCCCGGCGAGCGTGACCGCATCAAGAACAGGCACGTGCGCGCCCAGCAGGAGCGAAAGGGTCTGGCAAAATCGGGCCTGGACGACCCCATGATAGGCCACGCCAATACCGGGCGTAAAGAGGAGGGCCGTATCCAGCCAACGCCGACCGACACGATTTCTGCGCATGCCCACGTAGCCAGCAACGGCACCCAGCCCTATAACGGGAGCGAGCGCGACCAGGGTCGGCCAATGCCCGCGCAGGATCTCCGACACCTTCAACAGAAATAGCGTAGGCGCGGGCAGCTTGGCGCCCAACTCCCCAAAAATATCACCAAACACTGGCACGATATGAAGTAGCTGATACATTACGATCGAGATTGCCGTAATCGAAAGCAGAAGCGGATAGGCCATGGCCATCTTTACGCGATGGGTGACGGTGGCCATTCGTGTCGCATAAGCCGACATCATCGCCAGCACGCCCGTGAGATCGCCGGTCAATTCTCCTGCGCGCGCCATGGCGCTGAAAATTGGAGGAAATCGGTCCTCCTGAGCCCGAAAAGCGGCCTCCAGCGAAGTGCCGCGCTCCAAATCTTCGCGCAGCTTGTCGGTCGCGTCGCGAAGGGCCGGCTGATCGAGATCTCGCGCCATCGAAGCCAGGGAAGGAACCAGCGGGAAGCCGCTTTTCGCAATGGAGCCCAATTGCTCGGTGAACAAGCGCAACTCTTCCCAGCGGAGCCTTCTCCTACCAGTAAAGCGCGGCAGAGGTTGCTGCAGCGGCACAACCGAACTTACGCTTAACCCCTGGCCCTTTAAGCTCTGGGTCAAGTCAAAGATCGATAGAGCCTCAACCTCTTCCTCAACGGGCCTGCCCCCGGCGTCATGGGCGCGATAGCGAAAACGTGGCATGCGTACCTCCCTCGGCGATGAACAGCCGCCGCACGGTGCAATTCAATCGGATCCCCAGCAATGCCGCTCCACCATACTGATACGGGCGCAAGTCGATCAAGTACGGTATTCTACAACATGTTCGTCTCTATTCCAGGGACAGCAGGAACCAAAGCGACTTCAGGTTCTGTTGTACCTGTTGTCGCTGATGTCCCTGTTGGTTTTACTCCGATCCCGAACAAGCGCTAAAATGGCTGTTTCGAGTGCGCCTATATCAGTCGTCCCATGAGAAACATACCGCTGGCGCGCGCATTTATTCACGTCAAATCACTCGTAAGGATCTCCGCCTCATGGCCAAGAAACGCACCGCAAAAATCATCTCCGGCACGGAGCTCTCCGCCACCATCCGCGAGGAACTGAAAGCCGAGGTGGCCGCGCTGGCGAAAGCGGGGAAGAAACCAGGCCTGGCCGTGGTGCTGGTGGGTGAGGATCCCGCAAGTCAGGTGTATGTGGGCAGCAAGCGCCGCTCGTGCGTGGAGCTGGGTATCAATTCTTATTCCCATGACCTGCCCGCCACGTGCACGGAGAAGAAGCTGCTCAACCTGATCGCGAAGCTGAACGCGGATCCGAAGGTGAACGGCATTCTGGTGCAGATGCCCCTGCCGAAGCACATCGACGAGCAGAAGGTGCTCAACGCCATCGACCCGGACAAGGATGTGGATGGCTTTCACCCGGTAAACGTGGGACGCCTGCTTAATGGCGAGCCCGCCTTTGCACCCTGCACGCCTGCGGGTTGCATCGAGATGCTCCTGCGCCATGGCTATGACCCGGCGGGCAAGCATGTGGTGGTCCTGGGCCGTTCGAACATCGTGGGCAAGCCCGTGGCGGCCATGCTCATGCAAAAGGGTCCCGGCGGCAACGCCACGGTGACGGTGTGTCATTCGCGCACGAAGAACCTGGCCGCGATCACAAAGCAGGCCGACATCCTCGTCGCGGCCATCGGCATTCCCGAGTTCGTGAAGGCGCGCATGGTGAAAGACGGTGTGGTGGTTATCGACGTGGGCATCAACCGCATCGCGGACGCCACGAAGAAATCGGGCAACCGCCTCGTGGGCGATGTGGACTTCAAGGCCGTCAGCAAGAAAGCGAAAGCGATTACCCCCGTCCCGGGTGGCGTGGGCCCCATGACCATCGCCATGCTCATGAAAAACACGGTGGAAGCCGCCCGGCGGGCCCGTTAGCCGCTTGCAAGGTGCGTGAGGCGAAATCATGAATGGCCGGACATCGTTTCACGCGGATATAAGAGAGCATCCCTGAGTCGAAGGGGGTTGAGCGTTGCAGGACTTCGATACGAGCGACCAAACTGACTTGGCTGTTTTGACCGGCACGCGCGCCTGGGTCTCAACGCCACACAATTACTCGAGTATGCGCTTCCTCACCTTCAATTCGGACGGGCGCGGCAAAGCGCTCTACGACTACGGCCAGACCATTTACGCCAAGGTGGATTTCGAATACGAACTGACCGGTGATTCCGTCTTGCGTTTAAGCTAGCTGCCGTCACCGCCGTTCGCCGCCTTTTCAGGCTTCGACCCATCACCGGAAAACGCCGAAAAGTCACTCACATACACGATGGTGCATGGCGAATACCGCGGTGTCGAGTCTGTCGTCGCTCAGCCGTATTTGTTCGGTTGGCTCCTGACGCTCAGCGACTCCCCCTGGCCAACGGGGATGACTTTCCCCTACGAAGTCCCGACAAGCTTCTATGGATACAGGCACGACGGGCCATGAATGAGGGGCGGACAAGACGGGAGCCACGGTTTCTCGCTTTATGGCCGTCTTTTTGGGGATAAGAGGGGTGCGATTTTTGAGGACTATCAGCTAATTCTGCCACTCAATTGTGTCTACATGAGTATGGAGAAAGAATGCAGCGCTACCACAATTCCTTCTCAGCATTAAACGTGCGTTTAGGCTCCCGGAGAAGCACGATCTCATTGAAGGCACGCGCATCGCCAAAGAAAATGTTGCAGGTGTATTTATGATAGGCCCAAGTTCTCTCTTGCGCTACTCTAAAATTGGTTACGATTCGCATCCACGTGTTGCGCCCCAATACGCCGATGCTCTTCTCCTTGGATTCATAAACTAAGTGCAACAGGGTCTCGTTTCCCTGTTTGTCACTGTGGTCATGGCTTGCCGAATGTAGG
>JAEUWI010000090.1 GCA_016791475.1 Candidatus Hydrogenedentota bacterium | reverse complement strand
GTGGGGCCTACTGAAAACAACAAAACAGCAAACACTACCCAAGTGGACAGTATTTACAGAAACTATTTGACACTACCGTAGTCCTGATGGGCCACGGCGTTGTGCAATGCTTCCAGGATGACCGATTTCTCGTAAACGGGAAACTCATATGGAATAAGTTCGCTGGGTGATTCCATCTTTTGGATAGGATTTCTAACTCGCGCATACAACTCGGTAGTCGTCCTCAGGAATGGAGGGCCGAAGTGCTCGTAAGCGCGCTGTTCTCCCTCAAGCTTCCAAGTGATCTGAGCTACGGCTGGTTCCAGGTGAAAGGCGGATTCGAATCTACCAAGCAACAATATACAGGCCCTGGTAATCTTCCCCGCCTTTGTCAGTCGGCACTTCTCAAGAAACTCCGCGTCCGACCATTCTTCAGTATCTTTCGAGAACTCCTTGTACTTGTTCTTCTCGCGAAAGTAGCTTCTCGCCAGTTGAAGCGCGGTATCATCGAGATCTTCCAAGGTCGCATTTGGACAGATCTCGCCCGACCAATCCAGAGGCACATCCCCTCGGCGAATGCGCTCCATCTTTTGCAAACTTAGCGGAACCAGAGATTCTCCGTCGCGCCCATAGTAGTGGCCCTTGTATGGAGTTGGTATGCCTGTCGAGGCGGGCGGAATCTCGAAGAGAATGACACGCTTTTCGTCACACAACGTGGTGTAAATGGTCTTGAACGTCACTCCACCTGTGAACTGTGCAACCTCATGCTTCAGCGAGTGAAGACTCACCGGATCAGCGCGATACTGTGAGCCACAAACCGTTCTCGATTTGTCGATGACACCAAAAACAAGCCAGGCACTCGACTCGCCGCTGAGATTTGCCTCGTTCGAAAGTGCGGAAAAGTATTTCCCCATTTCCTCCGAACTAAAGCTGCTTCGCGCCTCCTTGAATTCAAGGCACTCCGACTCGTGTGGATTCCCAAGTAGATCCCTCAACTTATCGAGCACTTCCGCGTTAGTCATCATTCCCTTGCATTCTCCGTTGCCGATAGCGCTCGCCGAATCGTTGGCACCACTATTCTCCGATCTTCGAGTGGACAGCTCCCCTACCGCCACAACCACCGCAGCGACTCGGGCAGGATCGCGCCGCCGTGTTTGCCATTGTGGCCCTCGGTACCCATTTCGAAGCGGTAATCATAGCCCGCGAACGCGAGGGCCTTGTCCATTTCCAAGTTGGCGAGGGGCCAGTTGCCGTGGGCATTGTCCAGATCCTTTTCGCCCGCCTGGAGGAATACCCGTATCGGCCGTTTCTCCTCTTTCCGGATGAGCGCGGGATACACGTGACCGCCGCGGATGTTGGTGAAGCTGCCCACGTGGCTCAGTACCTTGCGGAAGGCGTCGGGGCGCTCCCAGGCGACGGTAAAGGCGCAGATGCCGCCGGAGCTGATGCCGCAGATGGCGCGCTGATCGGAGTCTTCGGTGAGTTTGTAGTGCTTCCCGACTTCGGGGAGCATCTCTTCGATAAGGAATCGGGCGTAGTCATCACTCAGGGTGTCGTATTCCACGCTGCGGTTTTTCGCGGGCTCACCCTGGCCATCCGCCGCGGGGATTACGCCGGGGTTGATGAAGATCCCGATGGTGACGGGCATGGCGCCCTGGTGGATGAGGTTGTCGAAGACCACCGGCGCTCGGAAGTCCTTCTCGGTGTCCACGTACCACTCGCCATCTTGAAAGACCATCACGGCGGCGGGCGTGGCTCCGTCGTATTGGGCGGGCACGTAGACCCAGTAGTCGCGCACGGTGCCGGGATAGACCTGGCTCGCGGTGAACTGGTGCTTTGTGACGGTTCCCTTCGGAACGCCTTCTTTCGGCAGCGAGTCGCCCGCGAGGGTGTAGTCCTGGGCGGGGGCCGGCAGCAAACTGATGAGCCCCAGAAGTGCGATAAGGATTGAGTGCGTTCGCATGGCGATTCCTTGACGGTGGCCCGGCACGCGGGCCGACGGGGTTGTTTCACTGCTTCGGTTTTCGGGTTGCGCCATTAAAGCAGAGCCCGATTGCGGTTGCAAACCGACGGGGCTCCCGCGCGCCGTTGGCGACACGGCGCGACGCGCTGTTGTACAATGGCGCTTCGGGGAACGTGGAACCATCAGAAAGGACCCTATATCTATGTTAGATACCGCCCATCCGGAAGTGGCGACCGCCCTGAAGATCGTGCGCCAGGGCGCGAGCATGGCCCAGCGCGTGCTGGCGAGCATGGCCATGCAGAACCTGACCAAGAGCGACTTCTCGCCGGTCACCGTGGCGGATTTCGCCGCCCAGGCGCTGGCGGCCCACACCCTGCGCGAGGCCGGGATCAAGCTGCCGCTGGTGGGCGAAGAAAACGCCGCGGCGCTGCGGGCGGAGGATGGCGCGGAAGTGCGCAAGCTGGTGGCGGAGTTCGTGGGCAAGGTCGTGCCAGGCGCCACAGAGGAAGACGTGTGCAACTGGATCGACGAGGGCACGGGGGAACCAGCGGGGCGCTTCTGGACCCTGGATCCCATCGACGGGACCAAGGGCTATCTTCGGGGTGGCCAGTATGCCGTGGCGCTGGCGCTGATTGAGGATGGCGTCATCCAGGTGGGCGCGTTGAGCTGCCCGAATCTTGGCGACAATTGCCAGCCGGACATGGGCCTGGGCGCGACGATCATCGCGAAGCGGGGCGAGGGCGCGTGGCTCTCGGTGGCGGGCGAGCCCTTTACACGCCTGCAGGTCTCCGACTGTGCGGACATCGCTTCGGCTCGGGTAATGCGCTCGATGGAGGACGGACACACGAACGCGGGCCAGATCGACGCCATCGACAAGATCCTCGGCATTCAGGCGGAGCCGGTGCGGATGGACAGCCAGGCGAAGTACGCCGTGCTCGCCGCGGGCGGGGGCGAGTTGCTGTTTCGCCTGCTGAATCCGGGCAAGGAAGACTACAAGGAATGTATCTGGGATCAGGCGGCGGGCGTGATTATCCTGGAAGAGGCGGGCGGCAAGATCACGGATCTGAAGGGCGCTCCGCTGGACTTTACCCAGGGCCGAAAGCTGACCGCAAACACGGGCGTGTTTGCATCCAACGGGAAAATGCACGAAGCGGGCCTGAAGGCCGTGGCCGAAGTCTGCGGATTCTGATTGACCAATCATGAGGCCGCCGGCGTGTGGTACGCCGACGGCCTCGTTCTTGTACTCGAAGCTTACTGCGCGGCGGTCGGCGCGGCTTCTTCCGCAGGGGGTTCCGTTTCCGCCGGCGGGGCGACTTCCTCGGTGACGGGGGCCTCTCCGGGACCGGTAATCTCCACCTGGTCGGCACCTTCGGCGGGCGCGGCCGCCGCACCTTCTTTCAGCCTTACGATGAGCTTGTCGTCCTCGACGCGGATCTCATCAATCTTTTCAATCCAGGCTTTGAATTCAGGATCGGTGGAGACTTCCTGCGCCCAGTTCTGGGCCGCCATGCCATCCATGAATTCCTGGGAGGCCTCCTCGCCCTTGACCTGGAAGCTCTCCATGTAGACGTGGAGCATGCCGCCCGCCGTGTATACCGTGAAGGTGGCCGAACCGTTGGCGTAGCGTCCGTCGAGAATGGGAATCAACGTGCCGATGTCGAAGCTGACCTCGCCGCGAATCTCTCCATTGGCGATGGCCAGATAAACGGAGTCGCCGAAGACCTGACCCGGCTCGCTGGAGCGGAGCATGACATTGAGCTCTTCTCCGTTGAAGGAGAATTCGCGCGGGCCCGTGCCAGTCTCCACGGCAGCGCGAAACTGCGCCAATTTTTCGTTGGCGGCGGTCATTTCCTCGTCGCTGAGCTCAAGCGCGGGCAATTCGCGGGGGGCTTCTTCCGTGTAGGCCGTGATGCTGGTCTGCACCATCTTGTAGACGGTGAAGCCGAAGATGCCGGCGCCCAGCACGCCGACCACAACCACCACGAGGCACCCGATGAGGCAGCCGTTTACGTTGGAACTGGACTTGGGCAGGGGGGGAACTTGATCGTGCGACATGGGGAGACTCCTCGTGAAGGCGCGGGGCGCCTGTTGTACTTAGTGGGTGGTTGCTGCGCCGAGGATGGACTGGACGTGAAGGACTTTGTCCTTCATCGACTGCTCCCTGTCCACCCGTGTGCCCAGTTTGATGGTGGTGCTGATGCGGGGCGCGCCCATGGCGTGGACTTTCTCGTGGCACGCCTTGATCGCGGCCATGACGGAGTCCCATTCCCCTTCGATATTTGTTCCGAAGGCGTGGAGGTGAATCTCCAGCCCGGCGGTCTGAAGAATCTCCTGGCACGCCGCGATGTAGGGTGAGAGGGACACTTCGGCATTCAGGGGAATGATACAGAGATCGACGATAACTTTCATGGGGTCTCGCCTCGATGGGTTTGGGTGGGACGCTCCGCTCGCGCCATGGGATAAGTGTCGATCATTTTGTTCTCCTGATACAACATGGCGCGCGCTTCTATTCACGGGCCCCAAGTTCCGGAGGGTCAGAGCGACAACTAAGATTCATTTTTGATTATTTCATAGCCAATTTTGACAACACACAAATTATGAACATTGGGCTCATCCGCTCGCAAGCGCATTAAATTCGCGCACTTACAACATTGGCATGAGTCTGGTTTATACGCATACACAATGGTCAAACTGGAACGCCTGGTTGACAGGCACAAAAAAGGCGCACACACGATGCAACCGTACGAGATGAGTTCAAGCGCGATGCAACAGAACAGTGAAGTGCAGGGCTGGTTCACCAAACCCGGACCGACCGAGAGCTTTTTGCGTAGCGCCCCCCAGCATCTGGTCCAGGAAAACTGGGAGACCGCACCGTCCATCCGAATCGACCCGGCCTTTTTCACGGCGGTCGGCCCCACCCCGAGCTTCGCACAGGTGCGGTAGCTTTCCAAACTCCTCGCCGAAAGTCGGCAGGTCTACAACAGCGTGTCCGAGACGCCCGAGAGGAATTCCCTCCTTCGGGCGTTTGGCGTTTTCTGAAGTCACGGAACGCTTCCTTACCTTTTTCTTTGCGCCATCGTGGTTCTACTCGTGGGTTGCGGTCAACCGATTTCCTGCGCCTGGCGCGGCCGATCATCTATCCGTGCTTTACCGCGCAAGAATGGCCGCCACGGAGCGCTGGAGCTCGGGATTGTTCGGATCGAGAGCAAGCAGCTTCTCCGCGTAGGGTTTGGCTTGCTCCCAGCGTTCTTCCTGAACATAGAAAATTACCAAAGCGTCCAGCACCCCGCCATTGGCTGGATCGATTCCATGGGCCTGCTTCAAGGCGGCCTCGGCGCCGGCGCGATCATTGCGGTGCTGGAGCAGCAGACCGTAATTGTAGAAGACCCGGGCTCGTCCCGGCAGCAGTTCGGTTGCCCGTTTCATGTAAACGACGGCCTCGTCGAGGCGGTTCATTTCGGCGAGCAACAGCGCCATGGAATAGTGAAGCTCCCCTTCATTGGGTGCGAGCCCCAGGGCTTCGTTTAGCAGGTGCTCCGCCTCGCCGTTCCTGCCCTGGCCGTTGTAGAGGTTGGCCAGATTCACGCGCGCGGGAATGAACTGAGGGTCGCGTGCGATGGCGGTCTTGTAGGCCGCCTCGGCCGCGACCAGATCGCCCGCCGCGGTATGGAGCAGTGCGAGATTCAGGTGGGCCTCCGGCTGATCGCCCGTGGCTTCCTGCAGGGCCACGTATTCGGCCTCCACGGTGGCGAGGGCCTCGCGCGTCTTCACGGGCAACCCCGCCTTCACCGGCGCGAGGATCAGGGGCACACTCGTGCGTACGGAGGCCATGGGATCGAGCGCCAGCGGGCCGATCACCTCGCCCCGGGCCTCCATCGGCAGACGATCCATGCCATCAACGGCGCGCGCACGCACGACCGGCGACCCATCCTTCAGGCCTTTCAGCAGGGCCTCACTCGCGGCCCCGCCGGGGTAGTTGCCGAGGAGTTCCAGGGCGGTCGCGCGGATGATGGCGGGCGCGTTTACCTCCGCCGCCAGCGCGGCAAGTTCCGTTTCGGCCTCGGGCTGGTTCCGCCGGCCCGCGGCGATGGTCGTGGCGAAATGTTTCGATTGCTCCGGTGTTTTTTCGTCATACCAGCTCTTCACCGCATCGGCGGCCCAGTGGGCGTCCTTATCCGCATGGCACTGGTTGCAGGCGTTGGGCGTGCCGAGGGCAACGGAGAGATCGGGCCGGGGCACGCGGAAGCTGTGGTCGCGGCGCTCGTCGATGCCCATATAGGTCCGCTCGGCCATATGGCAGTTCACGCACTGCGCGCCCGGTGTTCCGGGCTCATGGAAATGGTGCGATTTCGCGTCGAACACCCCCGGCTTCAACGTGGGGAACTGGGGCTGGGGCACGTCCTGATGGCAGCGCACACAGAGATCATTGCCCGGCACGAGGAGCTTCGCACTGTGGGGATTGTGGCAATCGGTACATCGCACGCCCGCGTGGTACATCTTGCTCTGGGTAAAGGACCCGTATTCATAGACCTCGTCCAGGATCTGGCCGTCGGGGTGATAAAGTCCGTCGCTGAGCACACTCAGCAGAAAATTGTCGTGGAAGCTGCGGGCGGGTTCATCCTCCGCGACGGCGGGTGCGCGGCGCGCGTGGCAACGGGCGCACTGATCCACCTGGTACGCGCCCTTGTTGGACTTGTAGTCCACCACGAGGCCCATCGCGGTGTAGGCGTCCTTGGGCGTGGTGACGGGCAGTCGCGCCCATTCCACGTGGGTCGAGCCGGGACCATGGCAGGCCTGGCAGCCTACGTTGATATCGCTGAAGGTGGTATTGAAGGTGTTGGTCTTGTTGTCGAAGCCCTTCCGCAGATCCGTGCTGTGGCACTCGGCGCACATGTAGTTCCAGTTCTGCAGTCGACCGGTCCAGTGGAGCGGATCGCCCTCGCGCAGGGGTGCGTCGGGGTACAGGTGAAACCACCGCTTCTCGTCCGCGTCCCACGCGACGGGCACGCACTGATAACGCCCACCGGGAAAGGGGACGAGGTATTGCTGGAGCGGCTTCACGCCGAAAGTGTATTCCACCGTGTAGATGCGCTCCTCCGCGGAGCCTGCGCGATAGCCGACTTTGAAGGCTTCGCCCTCCTTGAAGAAGCGCCAATGCTCGTCGAAGTGGCTGAAGGTGGCATTGTTGAAATCGCCCAGCACCGTGGCCGATGTGGCGTGATCCATGGCGCGCTCATGATCGGAGCCGAGCCACTCCGCGAAGACCGGCTCGTGACAGGAGCGGCAATCCGTATCCTTAACGAATGCGGCAGGCGATGGCGCGGGGGCTTCAGGCAGCGAAGCGGCGACCGGGGTCGCCGCAGGCTTTGCGTCTGGATCGGCGAGGGTTTCGAGCGGGGCCTCGCCACAGCCGCAGCAGAGCAGTGTCACGACGGAAAGTGCTGCGGCAACTTGGAATTGGAATACACGATACATGGCAAAGCCCGGGAATTTTTGATTGGGGTCAGGGCCGGTCAACGCCCGGAAACACGTGGGCATAGTGTAACCGCTGAGCGGGCTGGAGGGGAAATGGGAAAGCTATAGGACGGATACGACTGATAGGACCGATTTATTGATCAAATCTGTCGTATCTGTCGTATCGGTCTTATCCGTCCTATTTCGATCACTCCTTCGCGCCCAGCGGCAGCGTCTGGTTGCACACGCCGTCCCGCCCCGGGTGAAAGAGGTTCTCGCCCACGATCACATTCTTTGGAAAGTGCGGGCTGTCGGGGGTGTAGTCGATGCGGAGGGCGTAGCGGTAGCGGGGCTTTTCGTAGACCAGCGCGCCATCCACCAGCACCCCGTCGCGACCGGCGTCGTAGACGATGTTGCCCTGGATCAGCACGTCGGAGATGTTCGGGTTTTCTTCGAGCTGCTTGCCCATGAGGATAATGGGATAGCTGCTGTCGCCGTTGTTCTTGCCGCCCCAGTTCCAGTACTCGTGTCCGTAGCCGAAGTCGGTGATCTGGTTGTTGGCGATGAGGATACCGCTGTCGTGGTTCGCCGGCTTTGGCGGCGCGCCCTCTTTGGTCTCGACGGCATGCTCGGAGGCAGCTCCCGGATTCACCAGGATGCCCCAGAGATCGATGTGGGTGAGCAGATTGCCCTCGACGACAATATTCCGACTGCCATGGGTCATTTTAACGCCCATGAAGCCGTGGTCCACAATGTTGTTGGCGCAGATCACGTTGTCGGAATGAATGTCGAAGCCCTGGGCGCAATTTTGCAGGTAGTTGCCCCGGAGGATGGTGTGGCTGGTTTCGCGGGGACTGGTGACGACCACGGCGGAGCCCTGATGCCAGTTGCTCACGTGGTTTGTGTCCCACGCGTCCTGGGGCATCAGTTTGCCCTTCTCCGCCGGGCGAATCGTGATCTCACCCAGCTTGTATTGTTCCACGGCCTCCCGGGCGGGCAGGTAGGTCTCTTCGATGATGCGGTTGGACTCGATGACGGTCCCGGTGCTGGCGTTGACCAGGATGCCCGTGCCGTCGATGGCGCGGAAGGCGTAGCCGTACAGTGGCGAGGAAGTCCGATCATCGATGGCAATGCACTTGTAATCGCGAACCAGACAATCCTTCACGGTAACCTGCTGGCTGTTGCGGATCTCGATGGCGGCGTCGCGGGCGCGGGCCTTCAGGACGTGAACCCCACGAATTTCGATGAGACGGCTGGTGTTGATGAAGAGGCCCGGACCCCGCGCGGGCTCGGCTGATTCGGTGCGGGTCAGCGTGACGCCCTCGATGCGGGTCATGACGCCATTTTCGATGGTCACAATGGTAGCGCCGGGATTGGTCTGCTCGATGGTGCCGGGACCGTAGAGTCCACCGCCCTCGCCGGTGAAAACCAGGGCGGCATCGATCTTATGAATTCCCGCCGGGACGAAAAGCCGCACGCCGGGGTGGGCGTGGATGGCCTCCTGCGGCGTGGGGTAATCCGTGATGGCGGGCGACTGGGCCGGAGCCGTGAAGGCAACCAGCGTGGCGGCAATGAAGGCGAGAGTACTGCGAAGTAGCATGGGGAATTCCTGTGGGGGAAACCGTTAAGGAGCCCTTTTTTATGGGTCTTATGGGTCTTATGGGTTGGGGTTGGAAACATACTGACCCATAGGACCCATACGACCCATACGACCCATTCTTTCCAATGACTACGCCGTAATCGGCTCAGCCTGCGTCGATCTCGGGGGATCGGAGGGCCCGCGAAACACCAGCACCGCCTCGATCAGCACCACCGCCGCCAGGCCTACCAGCACCAGGGCCACCCACGGCACGGGCTCGGCGGGGAGTCCTTTGAAGGCCCACTCCGGCGTAAAGAAGCCCACGCGGGCAAAGCGAAGCAGGGCCCAGGCGCTCATGGCGTACATGAAGACGGTGGGCAGGCCCACGACCCACCAGACCCACTGGGCGCGGTAGGTGCGCCACAACCAGACCGTGACACCGAGCAAGGTCAGGGCGGCGAGCAACTGATTGCTCGCGCCGAAGAGCGCCCAGAACACGCGCCACGCGGGGATGGCGTTGCCGCTGGCGTCGGTGGAAGTCTGCAATACGAAGAAGAGGGGCGCGCCGGCGGTGAGGCCCGTGCCGAGCCAGCGTCCGGCGGCGTTCTCCATGCCCGTGAGTTCCTGGATGATATAGCGACCGAGGCGCGTGCAGACATCCAAGGTATCGTAAACAAAGGTGGTGAAGGCGAGGAGGCCAAAGGAAATACCGAAAGCGGCGGGA
Organism: Candidatus Hydrogenedentota bacterium; assembly: GCA_016791475.1. Classification (NCBI taxonomy): domain Bacteria; kingdom Pseudomonadati; phylum Candidatus Hydrogenedentota; species Candidatus Hydrogenedentota bacterium. Next base: position 9,623 of record JAEUWI010000090.1, on the reverse strand, counting down.
ATGCCAATGGTTTCGAGGAAGGAGCCGATGCCCTGGGCATAGATGTAGTTCGGCTTGGTGCCCATGCCCTGCGCAACTTCCTTCGTGAGCATCATGACGCAGCAAAGGGACACCACGGCCACCATGGCTTCAAGAATCATGGAGCCATAGCCGATGACCTTGGCGTCGGTCTCTTTGCGGAGCTGCTTTGACGTGGTGCCGGAGGCGATGATGGAGTGGAAGCCGGAGCAGGCGCCGCAGGCGATGGTGATGAAGAGGATCGGCGCGAGGGGATCGCCATTGCCGGCGTTCCAGCCAATAAACGCGGGGTACTGGGCGGTCTCGCCGCCGAAGATCAGGCCGAGCATGCCGCCGCCGAGGGCCAGGTAGAGAAAATAGCCACCCAGATGGCCCCGGGGCTGCAAGAGCAACCACACGGGCGCGATACTGGCGGCAAAACAATAGCCCAGGAGGAGAATATCCCAAAGCTTGCGCGCGCCCGCCTCGCTCAGGCCGAAGATCTGGGCCAGATCGAAGGGAATGTATTGTCCGATCCAGATCGACACACCGACGAGGGGCAGAAAGATGACCGTGGCCCAGTTGAGCGACAGCCTGGTGAAGCGCAGCAACAGTCCCATGGCGATCGGCAGGGCAAGGTACAGCAGGGACGAAGTGGCCACGCCGCCACCGGTAACTTCCATGCCATTTTCCAGGACCTGCTTGCCGACGAAGGAACCGGCCACGATATCGGTGAAGGCCACGATGATATAGACCAGCGCAATCCAGATAAAAATCAAAAAGAGCAGGTAAGAGCGGCGCGACATGTGCACGCGCACCACCTCGGCGATGCTGCGGGCACGGTGGCGCACGGAGGCCACGAGGGCGGTGATGTCGTGGACGCCCCCGATGAAAATGCTGCCAATCAGAATCCAGATGAGGGCGGGCAACCAGCCAAACATGACGCCCGCCAGAATCGGACCGACGATGGGACCGGCTGCGGCGATGGCCGAAAAATGCTGGCTCATCAGGAACTTAGGCTCGATGGGCGCATAGTCCACATCGTCGCGCATGGTCACCGCGGGCATCTCGGCCGAGTCGTCGAGCCGCAGGAGCCGGGCCAGCAGATTACCATAAACACGATAGGCCACAGCAAGAACAATGGCGGAAAGAATGACGATGATAAGAAGGTACATGGTTGCTCTACCCAAATTAGCCACAGATTGGCGATACTATACACCTTCACCTGTCGGGAAAGAAAAATAGATGAAAATGCTGTTACACATTGTCCGGGGCCATTTTACACCCGCGACACTCCGAGTTTACCTGGCCGCGCAGGCCCTTTTTTTCTGGAGCCTTATCTTTGCCTGCTGGCGGCTCTTCCCCGTGGAGAACGCCTTTTCCATTCTCACCCACACCTTCAGCTATCTGGGCAGCTTCGAGCCGGACAGGAACCCGCCGGGCTGGTGGCTCTTTTGCATCGCCATGGTTTTCTGGGGACTCTCCAGCGTGCCGGTGGTGCGTTATATCACCCACCAGGTCGCGCTGGCGAGCGGCAAGCCCCTGCGCGGCCCCGCGCGACTGCTGACAACCGGCTGCTTGGGCATCGTGCTGGTCGGCCTCTTTCCCGACGCACGGGGCGCCATCCTGGGGCCGATCCGATGGACCGATCTCCACTATCTGGGCGCGCTCTTAATCGTAATCGGCTTCGTCTTCGGCGTGCCGTGGTTCGCCGCCCGACTTTTTCGCGCGGCCCGCTCCCCACAGACACCGGAGCCCGCACGGACGGCCTGCCAGCGTGGGCGATGGCCCCAGTTCCTCTTTATCGCGGAGACCACGGTAGCCTTTTCTTTTCTCATCCGCTGGGAATTCATCTATCGGGAGCGCCGCGCCGAAGCGGAGGCCGCGGGCAGGATTATCGGTAGTTCCTGGACCGAAGCGATGAACACGCCTTATTCCTTTCCCCTGTGGGACAATCTTTTCGTGTACACGTTGTTTGTCTACCTGGCGTGGACGGCGTTGGCGCTTGCCAGCACCTCGCGGGAGTGATCGGTCGGTTCGGACCGAGCAAACAGGACAATCGCATTTAGGAGATGCCGGTTAATCGTCACGAACGTATGGAGAGGGGGCATTCTTGCCCCCTTGTCCTTTTCGTGTAACTTCGTCAAACGTTATTGGGGGCTGGAAAGCCCCCGCTCCATGCCTCCGCAGTCGCTGGTTCTAAACTTGATTGCCCTGACCGAGCAATCGAGTCCTGTGCATGCCGCGCTGCTTTTCGGTATAATGTCTGCTTCCCCGCACCCCCATTTCCCGGAAAGCCCGCCATGTCCACCACGCTCCCCATTGCCACCCTGAAGCCCAAAGAAGACCGACGCATTCAGCGGGGTCATGCCTGGGCTTACCGGGGCGAGTTCAGCAAAATTCCCGAATTGGCCGATGGCGCACTGGTGGATGTGTACTCTGCGGAGCGCCGCTTCGTGGGCCGGGGCTTCTTTCAGACCCAGGGCGGCATTGCCGTGCGCGTGCTTTCCCGGCGCCAGGAGGAAATTGACACCGCCTTCTTCCGCGAGCGGATCCAGACGGCGCTGGCGCTCCGGCAACTGCTTTTTCCCGGCTCCCAGGCCTACCGCTGGATCTTCGGCGAGAGCGACGGCCTGCCCGGCCTGGTGGCGGATCGCTTCGGGGCCGTGGTCTCGGTGCAATCTTCCTGCGCGTTTTATGTACCCTTGATGAAACCCATCGCGGAGCTGCTGATGGAGGCGGATGGCGTGGAGGGCGTTCGCTTTCAGGTGGCCTATCACCTCGAAGTCGTGGGCAATGTGCCCAACGACGTCGATTTTGAGTTGGAAGGCCTGGCGGTTTCCCTCCAACTCGAAGGCGCGCAGAAAACCGGCATGTTCCTCGACCAGCGCTACAACCGCGTGGCCCCCGCACCTTTTGCGAAGGACGCGCGGGTCTTCGACGGCCACTGCCACCTCGGCCTCTGGGCCTGCCACGCCGCGAAGGCCGGCGCGCACGCTGTGCTCGCCGTGGACACCTCCCAGGCGGCCCTCGACCTGGCGGCGGCGAATGCGGAGCGCAACGGCGTCGCTGAGCGCATCGAATTCCGCTGCGGCGATGTGGAGGAGATCCTCGCGGAGGAAGAACCCTTCGATGTGGTCATCGTCGATCCCCCCGCCTTCGCCAAGAGCCGCGCACTGGCGAGAAAGGCCGAGGGGAAGTATCTTCAGCTCAACCGCGCCGCCCTCAAGGCCGTAAAGCCCGGCGGCATGCTATTTACCAGCTCCTGCTCCCACTTCATCGACGACGCCCTCTTCCTGGACATCATCAAGCGGGCCTCCTTCGCGGAGAAGCGCACGGTGCAGTTGCTCGAACTGCGCGGCGCGGCCCAGGACCACCCGGTGCTCCTGGCCATGCCGGAGACGGCCTATTTGAAGTGCGCGGTGCTGCGGGTAGTCTAAGCGCACGGTCGCACCTCCGGGGCCTTCGGGAAGGGGAAGGGCGACCCAATGAAATTCAGGGTTGCGCCGCACCCACGTGGGCCACTTCGATGCAGCCGCGGGTTTCTTCCAGCGCGGCCTGGGCATCGGCCATACGCGCGCCGCGCCCGCGCAGCCAGAGCCGGGCGGCATCGCGCAGGCCCTGGTAGAAACGGGACATGCCATATTTCGAGTGGCCGAAGCGGCGGGGATGGTGCTTCACCGGGATCTCCCCCACTTTGTAGCCCGACTGGGCCGCCATGATGGGGATGAGCCGGTGGAGATCGGCGTAGAGCGTGAGGGACTTGGCCACTTCCATCCGCATCGCTTTGAAGCCCGTGTTCACGTCGTGGATATCGATGCCGAAAGATTTATTGATAAGGGTGTTGTACACCTTGGAGGGCAGGGTCTTGTGGATGGGATCCTGACGGTCGGCCTTCCAGCCGCAGACGAGATCGCAGCCCTCGTCGAGCTTCGCCAAAAGGCGGGGCAGCTCCTTCGGGTCGTCCTGAAGGTCCGCGTCCATCGTCACCACCACATCGCCCTCGATCTGGGCAAAGGCCACGGCCAGCGCGCGGGTCTTGCCGCAGTTGCGGGCAAACTTCACCACGTCGATGCGGGGATTCTTCTCGCGGCTCCGGAGCATGGCGGCATAGGAGCCGTCGGTGCTGCCGTCGTCGATGAAGAGGATGCGGTAGTCGTGATCGGCCAGCGCCGACGCGATGCCCTCGGCCAATGGCTCCAGGGTGACCTCTTCATTGCAAGCCGGTATGACGACACAAAGCTTCATCCGTCCTCATTTGCCTGGGAGCGCCCGGAAGCGCCGCAGTATTCAGGCGCACACGGCCCCGCGCCTGATGAATCGATTGGTCCCCAGTGGGCCGGAACACGACCATAGCATACTTGGCCCGCCCCCGTGCAATCACAGCCGGGACGGCTGTGCCACATTCTTTTCGAAACACAGCACTACCGGATATCGGCGTCCAGCCACTTGATCACGGCCATCACGCCCCGCGCCTGCTTTAACATCGTCGCCTTCAACCCCTTCTCCATCAGCTTCGCCTTGGCATCGTGGCGATCCTTGGCAATAACCACCCCGCCGACGAAGGACTTCTCCTCGTCGCCTTCCGCGCGAATGGCGTGATATTCAAACGTGGGCATACACCGTCCTCCAAGCCGTTAACCAAATCATTGTACCATTTTTGCAGGGGGGTGCCAATACCGAATGTCCCGCAGATGGAGGATTATTGGCAGTTTTCGCAGGGGGTTGGCACCGTCGTGACATAGAAAACGGGGACAGCCACCGGTATTCTATTCTTCCCCAAAGTCTTGGTCCGGGGTACCGGTCGGCATACTTTGACTTCAGAGTTTCCCCCGCTTAGAGGGCGGGCGGGGCTACTCGCCCCGGGTGAAGAAAAATCGTATCGCATATTGATTCCGCCGCGCGTGTACGTTCAGAGCGACCGCCGGGTCGCTGACTCAGGATAGCAGGGGGCGGTCGTTCCGTCAATAGGGGGACATGGAGTCTTTGGGGCGCGTAGGCGACGCTGCGTTACATCCCCTGGGACAGGCCCGCGCGCCGACGCGCACCTCGACCCGCTGAAGACACGGACGGACGCCACCGCCACCGCCACCCGCCCAGGGACCCCGGCGCGGGTCCGTCCCCAATGCCCGATCCACCACGAGGACTTGAGAAAGACTCGGGGGGATGGGCGGAGAACAGGGAAGCTGGCGCGGGGGGCGATGGGGGGCTGTCCACATTTTCAGAACAATATGTCTCCGACGCAGGGTCATTTCGGGTTCAAAGAACGCGTGCCAGAATCTTCCGTCTGTAGAACAAAGTTAGTCCAAAGCACTCTCTGGATGGACCCCACCCTGCTTTTGTCCACGAACCGCAACGTCGTTAGGGCACCGTAGCGCTTTCCACCGTTCCAACGAAGGTAGAAATTTATGTTTTTGGTGTCACGTCCCCCAACAAATGTTGCTGTCTTTTTGTACCCTTCCGCAGGTGCTTCGCGCATCTCAGACTGCCAATCTTCAGTGAGCGGACCCTCCAGAAGCTCCCAGCCGTTTGTTCCTTCCAAGGTAACGGTCCACGCAGTACTATTGCCATCATTCGGAAGGTCGCTGAGTTCGATTTCACCCGTCTTTTTTGCAACAAACCAAATGTCCGCATTTTCTTTTAGGTCCACCCATTCCCCTTGACCAAAAGGATTCGAGCTCTCGCCAAATTGTAGTCCGATCTCGTACACCTCGGCGTCGGTCTGCCATTTGCGAGGTATCTGGCTGGCGGATCGCAACGACACTTTCACGCCTTCAGGCTGCAAGATCAATTGCACTTCGCCTTCAGGCACCTCTGCGCGATGATAGCTCAATCTCTCTTTATTGAAGCCCGATACAGCTACATTCAAAACGATCCCTTCCTTCAATACTGAATATGAGACGCGACCATCTGCGTCTGTTGTCAATCTTACGGGATTAAATTTTTCGGACCAGTCAGGCTTAATGTCATGTTCCTCACCTTCTATCAGAGTATCCGCAAGGGGTTTGCCCTCATTGTCCAGAAGTTGGATACGAAGCATTCGGGGAGCCGCAGCCAGTTTACGCTTCTTAAGCTCCGCTTCATCACGTATCCATGGAGTGTCTGTTGGCAATGGTTCCGCATTGTCAGCGGCCACTGAGTATTCTTTTGCGTCTCCATCCTTTGGGGTGATTACAACGCGGGGCGGCTTTGTTGCCGTCCTTTTCTCGAACGAGACCCGTTGTGAAAAAACTTCCGGTGGTAGCACAAATTCCGTTGAAATTAGTTTCTGGGTCGTTGTAACCGAAACGCGCATCGTTAGTGAGGGAACATCATAAAGATAGATGCGCTCTGAACTTACTATTTCGTTGGGATTTTCGAAGGCGTAGTGAGAGACCCCCTTGAAGGCGAGGTGCTTGGAACCTTCCCCCAATACGTCGTCCACAACGATTTGCTTCGCGAAAACTGCCAACGCCCGATCATCCAGTATATGAGTTTTTATTTCGGGATCGGAATAAGGTGCCAGGACACTGAAGACGATAGGCTTAAATTCCGCCTGCTCCAGAACGTCGTTTTCGAAGAAGTTCTTCAACTTGGAATCCTGGTACTTGGGATACTGCAGTACGCCCACAAAAGACTCCTTCCCGCCATCGAGAGGGCAGACCAAAGCGTCCAATTGAAAATCGATAGTATCGCCGCTCTTCACAATTGTCGCGGTGCCCGTCTTGTCCTCAGTAAACTCAAACGTTAGGCGTGGCTCCACCTTTTTTAATAGGTTTCCTATCGCGTCGTGTACAGGATTTGCATATGCCGGAAGCGCCACCCACAGCCCTACGGGCAAGAAAAATAGGTAGCCTAAACGCTTAAGAGTTTGTATTGATTTCACTGTAAGACTCCCAGAACTAGTTCAACACGCTGTCCAAGTATACGAAAAAATTCCAAACGTGATGAAGCGAATTCTCGCGCATCGCATTGTGCCCATTTATGCCCAAGGGCAATGCATCATGGTTTATTATGTCATTGTCTCCGGCGTCTTCGGGTATTGGAAGGCTTCCGGCAGCATAGCTTCTAGATGGGAATCGCTGACCGTACCACGTCCATTCAACACCCCATGGAAGTACTATGCCAGTTTCGGATGGGTCGTCGTTGTCAGCAATTAGGTCATCCTTATTGATCTCATTTAAGTGCCATATATAGCTTAACACATAATCACCAGCAGAATAAGTGTTAATCACCGTTGGAATGACACTGGGAACCGAATTCAGGTAAGACACCCAAAGGTCATCATTAAACTCAACATCAGGAATCCTCCATAAGGGCGAGTCGTAGTAATGTTGCCATGGCCTTAAATCTCGCATCCCTGGGACAAACGTCGTCGTCAGGCCCCCATTCGCCCCCCCTTGCCCTTCATAAGTGACCGCCACCGCATCCGTCAGCAAGGGCAATCCTGTCCTAAAGGATGTAAAGTTAGTTATTCCGAAATCACTGTCTCTTACCGGGCCATTCACTAAGTCCGCTCCAATGAAGAAGCTATTTCTCGGCACCGCAGCCTCGGCAAGAACATAGGTTTCTACATCCCCTGGAACGAGGTGCTTCGCTGCCGATCCCATTACTCCGTTTCCTTGGCTGTGAGCGAACACATGTACCTGCCAGCCAGACGTGTGCAGAGTGTGCAAGTGATCCGCCGCCTGTTGTCCGACTCGAAGGCTCTCTATCACGGTGGACCTATAGTTGAGGTCCTCGAAGAATGTACTCCATCCATATACTTCTGAGTCGGTCGAACCTTGCCATATTAGGCCCACAAAATGGTTGGTATCCCCAGCCCAATACAGGCGCTTATACATTGTGGGAAGCCATTCCTTCAGCGCATTTACTCTAGGCACGTTCATGCCGTGAACAAATACCGTGGCGTCGCCTGCATTGCTGGGAAGGTTGTTGTACAAGTAGGGGGAACTATCGCTGGGGTATAGGCTCATCACTGAGTAGTATTCCGGATTGCCGTTCAATAGATCTTGCAGATGCACGGTCTGTGACGCCTCAGCGACCACAGTCTCACCCATATACGCTTTAACCCTTAGAATTCCCGTTCCGGCAGCAACTCCTTCAAGGAGGAAGTGACCACCTGTTGCGTCAAGAACATCGTGCAATACCACCCTTTCAGTGCCATCGACGAGTCCTGTCGTTCCATCGTATTCGATCTGAGCCGTCGCATAGTCCACGCTGACAGCTTCGGACGGCACCAACTGTGCGGCGTACCCGTGATCGCTCACGTGGGAGGTCGCACTAAACGTCGCATTCGCGTCTACCGCCGAAAAGAGTCGAACTTGTGGGGAGCCAGCTTGGGGCTCGAACGACAGCTTTACCTCGACGTCCTCTTTCGCTATTCCGACGCAATCAAATCTCACGTAGAGATGCGCGAAGTCCTCCAAGTCCTTTCGAAAAAAGAGTTGTTCGTTGTCACAGTCATCGTAACCTTCAAAATCGTTGAATCCTAGAGGGTTTCCGTCGTTGTCATTGTTTACCCAAAAGTTAAATCCGCCCGGGGCGTCGGCTTCCGCCGGGTCACGCCCGTAGGCCTTTAGCGATAAATCTACGTGTGGATAGGGCGCACTCACAATTTTTTGAACGATAATTGTCTCTTTCCTGGAGCCTTCCCCTTTGGAGACGGGTACTTCGATCAAGACTTCCTGGAGGTCGGTTCGCTCCGGATCCACTATGGTGTAGTTTATTGCGCCGATGTGGGTAGGGTCGGGAAGAGACACGCTTGGTGGCAACTCCGGTGAGAACCACGGATCATTGATATAGGGTATAAGGCTCTCGCCGGGCATCAAGTAACTTCTTCCGTCTGGAAGTTCATAGTCGGCTTGTAAACTATAGCGGCGAAATATGGCCTTGACGTTGCGGTAGGGCTGCAAGAGCGTCAAGGTTCCCTCGATCTGGTAGAGTTCGTCGTCTTTCTCATTGATGTCTGGCCGAACTTCCCAGCGATGCAACGCGAGCAGGGAATCAAAGGTGCGGGGATGATCTTGCGGAAAGTCGCTGGCCTCCAGCTTAATAGTATAGTCGTACTCCTCGGAGAGTACGCCAAAGTCAAATAGCCGATAACCTTCATAGATCCACGGGGGTATATTTCCCATTCCAATGCCCACCCCGCATTCAACGCTGGTTATGTTGAATGGGTCGCCATCCTCAAAGAAATTAACACAATCTATTGGCTCCTTTACCCATGTCCACACACCATCCACCCAATCCTGCCATTCAAAGTATGAGACAAACACGATTGCCCACTCCGGCTCCCCGCTGGATTCATACTCCGCGCCGACGGTAACGTCATGCGCGGGCATCTCAAACTCCACTGAGCGTTCAGCATTGTTAATGTCGGGATCCGACACATTGAGTGCTGAAATGCTCTCAAAGCTGTACCCTTGCGGAGAATTTTGGAGGGCCACAATCCGGATGCTGTCGCCAGGTTCCTTAATGTAAACTCCTGCGGGCGGATCGGTAAGATCCTCAAATGGCCCCCAAGGTAGAACTGTCAGGGTAAACACGCCGTCTTCGCCCTCGCCCTCGCCCTCGCCCTCGCCCTCGCCCTCGCCCTCGCCCTCGCCCTCGCCCTCGCCCTCGCCCTCCCCCTCGCCCTCCCCCGC
>JAEUWI010000089.1 GCA_016791475.1 Candidatus Hydrogenedentota bacterium | reverse complement strand
ACGTTTCACTGTGAATTCCTCCGTAGGTTGTGATTAACTTACAGGGTATTCACTCCGATTCCAACTGGAACAAAACAGTTGTAATGGGGAGGTCGGGAATATCGCAGTGAAAAAGATGATCGCCGCTTAGTTGCCCGAAACTGAGAAGATGCACCGAGCCCCCCTCGAGATGAAGAAAAAACGTATCACCGCCCCAGTCGAAGTGGGCAATTGCCAGGAAGCCTTGCTTGAAAACGGGAGCGAAATAATCCGTGCTCACATCAACTATTGTTGCGGCGTCGAACAGGGCATGCACCGATAGTTCAACCCGGCGATTCGGAATACAAGTTCTCAAATAGGTATCCGCAGGCTCACAAAGGCACCATCGCCTTGTAAGCGTTTCCACGCGTTCGTCGATGGACGGGCAGCAGTTTGCCTTTGGTTTCACGGTGTCCAACGAGCATAGCCATTCAGCATGCTGTGTCAAATCTTGATTCATCGTCTCTAATCTCTAACTCTGCGGATCGAAGCGTTGGCGACTCTGTTGCGAAGACGTTACAAGGGCGAAATGGACGCCTACGAGGCCGCCTTAAGGAACCAGTAAGTTTGCCGACGCCCGATGCGCCAACTGGAATTGTACAGAGCTGATCACTGGTTTTGCGATGCCGAAAGACGTCCGCCAAAGGGGGTTGACCATTCCTGGTCGACCCAACGCACGCCACGACGTGCGCAGTGAACTGGGGCTTGTATCGCGATGCCGACTCGCCAGAGTACATTGTTTCGCGATTCGCTGTGTACTTACAGGGCCTTGGTGGGCCTGAGCGCTTAGAGACCCTCTTGTGTCGACCAGGAATGGTCAACCCCCTGTTGCGCACTCATATGAAAGCCTCTGGTAGAAATCCGGGCGCTTCGTAGTAGAGAAATTCACCATCGCTCAAACCGGCCATCGCGGGATTCTGCTTGATATAGTTGAAGCACCGGACGAGGTCGGGCAGGCCACGCACGATCCGGTCCCAGTTCTCCTGTTGCCAGAGATTCCCACGCCGGGCCAGGCGACGATTTATCTCGCGCGCCGAGACGCCTTTCCAGACGCCAACGAGGCGGTCCGCATCCGTCTCGCCGCGCAATTGAAAAAGGGCGTGCATGTGGTTCGGCATCACTACCAGGGATGCCAGATCACAGCGCTCGCCATCGAAACGCCGGGCCGCCGTCAGGACTTCCCGCGCGTTGTGTCCATCCCGCAGAACACACGCGCCACGCCCCTGATCCAGCCAGCGCTCGATGCGTTGTGGGAATTGTTCACGGTACAAGGCGAGCGTGCCGGCGTCCCAGGGCCTGGGGTGCTCGCGTAAGAAACATTGCTTCTCAGTACGCCAGGCCTGAAGCTTGTCTGCAGGCAACGAATCCACAAGACGCGATGTTACGAAGTAGAATGCGCCATCCAACTGCCAGTGCGGCAGATGGCGCTCCTGGATACCCACGCGAGACGCGTGGGTGAGAAAAGGCTCCGGGTTCGAAAAAGGAACCTCGTCCAAGTTTGTCTTGTCATCGTTCATACGGTTACCCCAGGGGCTTGCCACTGAACAAATAGTAGCATAGGTTCCACACGCCGCCAACAGGGGGTTGACCATTCCTGGTCGACATAGCGCAGGACCATACGAGGAGCAGTGAACTGGGGCCTGTGGCGTGATGCCGAGGCGGCAGAACACATTGTTTCGCGACTCACTGTGGACGTACACGCCCCAGGAGTCCTTGAGCGCCCCGGGCTTCTCTTGTGTCGACCATGAATGGTCAACCCCCTGTTTAGCGATTTTCAGATCTGGGGCCAATCACTTTGTTCTGGATGTTTGGCGTGAATTTTGACTCCAGCCATCGCACTGTTCACAATCAGCGTGCACTTGGGCCAGCAGAACTTTTATGGAGCGACACAGGCGGTATGAAAAATACTCGGGTTTACAAGATGAGCTTCGCGGGGGTTTACCCCCATTACATTGCGAAGGCGGAGAAAAAGGGCCGAACGAAGGCGGAGGTGGATGAGATTATTTTCTGGCTGACGGGCTACAGCCGGAAGGCCTTTGATGCCTTGCTGGAGAATCAGACCGACTTCGAGACGTTCATTGCGGAGGCCCCGGCGCTGAACCCGGCGCGAACTTTGATCAAAGGCACGATCTGCGGCGTTCGTATTGAGGAAATCGAGGAGCCGCTGATGCGGGAGATCCGCTATCTGGACAAGCTGATCGACGAGCTGGCGAAGGGCAAGGCGATGGAGAAGATTTTGCGTTCGTAATGGAAAAACGCGGGACGGTCCCACGCACTGGGGCGACTTCCGCCCATCTTCGGTATCCGCGAGCGGACGAAGTCATGGGCTTCGCGTCTGGAGGCCTTGTGCGCAGGACAGTCCCGGCTGCATCAGCGAATGATTTGCTTCGCTTTCAATTCCGCCACAATCGCCGCGATGGCCTCGTCCATTTCGGGGCGATAGGGCAGGGCAACGTTGATGGGGAAATTGCTGAACTGGTTCTCGCCGAGATTTGCCACAAAAATATCCGTGGGTGAACACATCATTTTGAGGCGTTCGAGATCGTAGTCGTCGGCGTCGGTCACCGTGGTGATAAGCAAAGTTCCCTCGTCTACAAAGACTCGGGCGAGATCGCCGAGCTTCTCCAGGTGCTCTTCACGGGCGCGGTCGCGGGTGCGAACGTCGTGGTCGAGCTCTTCGAAGTAGTTGGAGATGCCGAAGTAGTAGGTCTTGTGGCCGCGATCATAGAGGGTGCGCTCCAGTTGCTTGGCGACGCGGCGCTTGCCGCATCCGTATTCGCCGTGGAGGATGATGAGGCGGCCCTCGTTCTTGAAGCGGGCGATGCGTTCATCGCGGGTAACCAGGCCGCGCTCCCAGGAGAATTCGCGGGCGCGGATGTGCTCCGCCATGACGGATTCGGACTCGCCGAGGGCTTCCAGGATGACGCCCGCGCCGGCGATTTCAAAATCATCGACGATAACCACGCGGCCGGTCATTTCGAGTTCGTTGCGCAGGTCGAAGGCGACGGGACGGGTGCACTCCAGGATGCATTCGGCCACATCGTGGCGATCAATCTGCTGCTTGTTTTCAATGGAGGTCAACTCGGAGGCATCCAGTACCTGGATGACTTCGGCAAGCTGCGCGGAGACGGAGGCGGCGCCCACTTTGAGCTTGTAGGACTTGCCTGGAACCATGGGCGGACGACCCATCCAGAACATGTTGACGCGGAAACGGCGGCTGACGCGGGGCTGGGGTTCGTCGACTTTGACCATGAGCTCGCCGGGCTTGATGTAGATCTGGGTCGTGAGGGTGACGCCGGTGGCGTAGCCCGCTTCAACTTCGGAGCGTTCCGGGGCGGAGAAGGCCTCGATGGTCTTAATCACCGATTCTTTTCCCGAGGGCTGGAAGCGGACTTTGTCGCCCACGCGGATGGTGCCGGTGAAGATATTGCCGGCCACGATGCGGCGGTCGTCGTCCTGGGCGGTGAACTTGTAGATGTCCTGCACGGGCAGGCGCAGGGGTTTGCTTTCGTTGCCCCGAGGCTTTTCGAAGGCGTCGACCTGGCCGAGGACGGTCACGCCCTTGTACCAAGGCATTTCCTTTTCCGAGCCTGCGGCGATATTGACGCCTTCGCGGGCGCTGATGGGAATGAAGGACGCGGGCTGAACGCCGAGCTGGTCGAGGAAGGCGGAGTATTCCGACTTGATAGCGTTGAACTTTTCCTCGCTGTAGTTCACGAGGTCCATTTTGTTCACGAGCACGCAGAGCTGCTTGAGGCCGAGCATGGAGACCATGTAGCCGTGGCGCTTGCTGTTTTCCTGGACGCCCTCTTCCGCGTCAATCACGAGAAGGGCGGCTTCGGCGCGTGCGGCGCCGGTGACCATGTTTTTCAGGAACTCGATGTGGCCTGGCGCGTCATTGATGATGTAGTGGCGCTTGTCCGTCTTGAAGAAACAGCGGGCGGTGTCGATGGTGATGCCCTGGGCCTGTTCATTCTTGAGCGCATCCAGCAGGAAAGCGTACTCAAAAGGGCGGGCGTTCGCGGCGCACATGGCCTTGACCTGATCCAGCTTGCCTTCGGGCAGGGAGTTGGTGTCGGCCATGAGGCGGCCGATGACGGTGCTCTTGCCGTGGTCCACGTGGCCCACAATCACCACGTCCATGTGTTCGCGTTCGAGAATTGCGTTTGTGCTCATGAATAACCCGGGTTTTCCGTTGAATGCTGGCGTTGTGTAAAGTTGCTCGGGGTGAACGGCTTACATGTAGCCGTCGCGGCGCAGGGTTTCGAGGCCGCCGCCGTCGTCCTTGTCCTGGGCGCGGCCGGAGCGTTCGGCGATATTGGCGAACTTTCCGCTGCGAATTTCCTCCACCACTTCGGCGACATTCTTCGAGGTGGACTGGACGCAACTGGTGCAGGGGCCGCAGCCGAGGGAGCGGTAGCGGGTGCCTTCGCCCTGATCGAAATAGAGGTCCACGAGGGGGATGTTCTCGCGCTGGATGTATTCCCAGAGGTTCAGCTCGGTCCAGTCGAGGAGCGGGTGAATGCGCACGTGGGTGCCGGGAGCGAAGTCGGTCTTGTACTGGTTCCACAATTCCGGCGGCTGGTCGTCCACGTCCCAGTCGTTCTGCTTGTCGCGGGGGGAGAAATAACGCTCCTTGGAGCGGCTGCCTTCTTCATCGGAGCGCACGCCCACGATGACGCCCGTGTAGGGCTCGCGGTTGGTGTCGACTTCATACTTGCCGGTGGTGTGGTTGAGGCGCATGCGCTCCCAGTCGCCGGAAAGGGTGTGCTTCAGGGCCTCGCTCTTGAGGGCCTTGCAGCACTCCAGGCGCGTGATGGCGCCTTCGGGGAAGGTCTGCTTTTTCGCCAGGGCTTCTTTGTTCTGACCGACGACCATGTTGAGGTTCCACTCGAGGGCCAGGCGGTCGCGATAAGCGATCATCTCCGGGATCTTGTAGGAGGTGTCGATATGCACGAGGGGCAGGGGGCAATGGCCGAAGAAGGCCTTGCGCGCGAGCCAGAGCATCACCGTGCTGTCCTTGCCGATGGACCAGAGCATGCACAGGCTCTTGAACTCGCGATAGGCCTCGCGAAGGATGTGAATGCTCTTGGATTCAAGTTGGTCAAGCTGATTCATCGAAACACTTCCTCACTACATTGGGGCCGCCATTCGCTGGCGCGTCCGCACGGGGAATGAACAGGGGGGCGTCCCGCCCGAGTTGGCGACAAGCGGCGCGGCGGGCATTCCGGGTCCGGGCAAGCGGTTATTCTACCATGGCGGCGCGGAGGTATTCTATGGCGCGACGAAGGCTTCAGTGCATTCGGCGGCTCGTTGGTGTAGTATAGGGGGCATCGCGCGGCCGGCAGGGCGGCGCGCCCGTCCTCACCGGATTTTTGGAGTCAAGTTACCCGGCCTTATGCATATCGGCATTAACACGCTACCCGCGGAATCGGTCCCCTTCCCCCACCATGTGATCCGCTATCTTTCCCAGATCATCACGCCGATCCAGGGCGCGAAGCACGATCTCACCTTTTCCTGCCTCCACGACGCGGAGTATCCTTCGGCGATGCCGGGCATGCCTGGTATCCCGGTGGAGCGGCCTTCGGGGGGGCTTCAGGCGCTCCTGCGCCGAGGGGGGAATGCTCTGGAAAGCGCGATCCAGCAGAATGGCATCGAGCTCGTGTTGTCGTCCATCCAGGCGCCGTGCCTGAAGCCTCCGGTGCCCCAGATTCTGGTCGCTCTGGACCTTTCGCCCTGGGAACGGGGCGGGGCGAACGCTCCCGGCTTCAAGAACACAAAGCGGGCCTGCGCCACGGCGCGCCACATCATTGCGCCGACGGAGCACGTCCGCCGACGCTGCCTGGAGCTTTTCGAGGCGCCGATGGAGAAGATCATCGTTGCGCCGCCGGGGGTTTCCCCCAATTTGTCCAAACCGACCATCTCGGTGGTGGAGAAGCCGTACATCGTGATGTTTTTTGACCCGCTGACGGCGCCCCTGCTCCACACGGTGCGGGAGGCGATGGAAAAGCGGAAGGACGAGTTCCCCCAGACCCAGGTTATCGTGGGGCCGACCCTGCCGGACGAGCCGGACAGTTGGGGGCCCCGTGTGGTGCGTGTGGAGCAGTGCCCCGACTCGCACCTGGCCGGTCTTTATCGCGAATCGGACTTCTTCCTCTATCCCGCGCCGGACGACGGCAGTGGGCTGCGGGTGCTGGAGGCCATGGCGGCGGGTGTTCCGGTGCTGGCGGCGGGCTCCCGGGGGGTGATGGAGGTGGCGGGCGATGCGCCGATCTATTTTAATGGGGAGAGCCTCGACGCATTTTTTCAGTCGCTGAAGCGCATCCTCTCCGAGGAGAAGCACCTGCGTTCCAAGCGGATTCACACGGGCACGCAGATTGCGGCGCGTTTCTCCTGGGACAAGAGCATGTGGAAGGTCCTCTCCACGCTGAAGGCGGGTTGAGCCGGGCGCGACTGTAATGGTCCCTCCGATGCGTGGTACTGTGTCACATATGCGCTGGCGCTGGTGCCAGACCGCCGACAACTACCTGGAGATTTTTCCGATGATTCAGTTTTCAAGCTTTCGCAAGGCAGGCGCGATGGCCGTTGGCGCAGTGGCGGTCGGGATTGCGCTGAGCGGTCTTTCGGGCTGCAATGGGCTCGAATTGCCCATTGAAGTGACGGTACCGCTGATTCAGAATTCCGCGATCGTTGCGGCGAATGAGGCCGACGGCGACGTGAATATCGCGGTGGGAGCCTTCTGCGACTTGTTCAGCGAGGAAGAGCTGGATGCCCTTATCCGGCAGTTTGGCGGGGATCTGGTTGCCGATCTGGTGGACATCACGGGTGTGGAACTGACCAAGGTCACCGTGACCGCCACGGAAGGGGACTTTGATTCCTTCACCGACTCGGACCTGAAGCTGATCTTTCTGGGCGCTTCCCCCCTGCCCCTGGGCGAGGCTTCGGATTCGCAGGGCCTGGGCGGCAGTTTTGATCTGACGCAGGACGAACCGGTGGACCTGCTGAACGATCTGGAAGATGGCGACTGCGGTGCGCCGACGCTGCATTTTGAGGGCGACCAGCCCGCGGGGGATATCCGCTTCAACACGACCGCCACGCTGACGGTATATACGCGGCTTACCTTGCAGCAGCCGTAGTTCAGTTGTCGAAGAACTTCGATTCGCCCCCCGGCATCCGGGGGGCGAGTTTTGTTTTCGGGCGCATTGATCGACCACCGAAAAAGGCGAACGCGCCACGACGTCAAACTGCAGTACAGCCGCGCCGATTCAGTCTATCGCGCTCGGCCAAAGCGGCGCCTAAAACAATGGGGGATTCCGGCAGGCTCGGCGCGGGGAGCGACGCGGTCCCTGCGAGTTTTTGCATCGCGGCGCCTGGGTCACGTAGCATCACGGCGTGAATCCTCCACCACCCACACATGAACTTCGCCGGGACCTTGCGCAGCTTGCGGGACTCGCATTCGCGTATCGGCTGCTCTTTTTGATCGCGGTGCCCCGCGTATTGGACACGGCGGACGCCATTCACTACGTGGAAACCGCCGCCTCCTTTGCGTCGGGGATTTTCCTGGGACACGACCCCAAGATCCCCCCCTTCTATCCCCTGCTCGGCGCGCTGTTCTCCAAATTGCCCCTGGCCGATCTGGAGTGGGGGTGCCGGCTGGTGTCCTTCGCCGCCGCCACGCTCCTGGTGATCCCGGTTTATCTTCTCGCCCGTGAAATTCACGGTCGATCCACGGCGCGCGTCGCGGGCCTGGTCGTGGCCCTGTGGCCCTGGCTGGCGGACTATGGGTGCAGCGTCTCCACGGAATCGCTCGCGGCGCTGCTCTGGCTCACGGCCGTGTACCTGCTGGTCCGGGGCGCGCGCCGGGGCGGTTGGGCGCTGTATGGCGGCGCGGCGGCGTTCTGCGCGCTGAGCCTCACCCGGCCGGAGGGCCTGTTTCTCTTTATGTGCGCGGCCCCCGCCGTGGCCATCCTCCTCTGGCCCCCGGACCGCGCTTCAGCGCGGCGTCTGGCCCCGCTTGCGATTGTTTTCGCGCTGTTCATCATGGCCAGCACGGCCTTCAATCAGGCTTTGGCGGGCCGGGCTACGGCGAATTACCGGGTCGGGTTCATCCTCGCGGAGTTCGACTGGGTGCGTTTCGCCCACACGGGCGTAGAGACCCTCAGCAATGTCGTCCCCGTCATGCTGGGACCGGTGCTGTTCTTTTTTCTGGGCGCGGGATTCCTTCTGCCGAGACAGCGGCCCCGGGACTTCCGGCTTGAATGCTGCGTGCTGCTCTTCGCTTTCGCCCAGTGGGCGGTGAGTCTATTTGTCCTCTCCCCCGCCCCCCGCTATCTCATGGCCCCGCTGATCGTTTTTTCCCTCTGGTCGGCGTCGGGAATCGTGCTGACCTCCGCCCGCCTCGCCCAGGCCGATCACGGCGCGCGGCTGCTCCGGCTGATTCCCCTGCTGGCGATAATCGCTTTCCAAGCGGTTCAAGCCGCGATAACCATTGGCTCGGAGCACCTCGGCCGACTCCCCCGTGAACCGCGCGAGTACAAGCTCGCGGGACAATGGATGTCGGAAAACCTGGCGCACGGCCTGATTTTTACGCGAAAGCCCCAGGTGGGATTCTATGCGGGGATGCCCTCGACCGGCCCGGCGGAGGGTGAGAGTCTGGAGGCGATGCTCAACCGGGCACGGGCGGCGGGCGCGCGCTATCTTGTCGTGGATGAACGCTACACGGCGGCTATGGCCCCGCCCTTGCGGCCTTTGCTCGACCCCGCCAACGCACCCGCCGACCTGACCCACCTTCAGTCTTTTGAACCCTGGCCCGGTGGGCGCGTGACTATCTACGAAATCGCCGGGGCGCAAGCGCCGTGAAAAGCAGACTTCTGGTGGTCCACACGGGCGGCGTGGGCGACTTCATCTGTACCTTTCCCGCCCTCTCCGCGCTCGCCCGCTCCGTATCCATTGAGGTCGCGGGCCTCCCCGAGCGCGTGGCGCTGGCCCGGGCCGCCGGTATCGCGGATGCGGTGTACGATCTGGAGAGCACGGGCTTTGCCAGCGTCTTCAGCGAGCCGAATGGGCGCTTTCGGGCCTTTGCCGCGCGTTTTGATCGGGCTCTGGTCTGGATGGCGGATCATGACGGCAAGATCGCGGCGGGTTTGATGCGCTCGGGGATCTCGGCGGTCCGCTGCGCTCCCGGCATCCCCCCGGGAGCATGGGACCGACATGCCGCCGAGTGGTACGCATGCGCTTCGGATACCGCGGTTTCTCTTCCTTTTCAGGCACCCTTTGAGCGGGGCCGACGCGAGGTCGACGTGCTCATTCAGCCCGGTAGCGGCAGCCGATCCAAGAATTGGCCCCTGGCAAATTTTGAAGCATTGGCGGGCCAATTGGAAGCAGCGGGTTGCCGCGTCGCGTGGTGCCTGGGCCCGGCGGAGGAGGAATGGCCTTCCCGACCCAATGCGCTGCCGCCGATGCCGCTGGTGGAGCTCGCGGGGGTGCTTGCGGGCGCGCGACTCTTCGTGGGCAACGACAGCGGGATCAGTCACCTCGCGGCGGCGACGGGCTGTCCCACCGTGGCCATTTTCGGCCCAACGAATCCGAGGCTCTGGCGACCGGCCGGCCCGTGCGTTCGGGCGCTCGGCGGGTGCGGCGTTTGGCCGGATCTCGACGGGGTATTCGGGGCGGCGAACGCCCTGCGCGCGGGATCGGGCTTCTAACGCCCCCGCGCTTTGAGATGGCTTGACATTTATTACGGTTTTCGTTTACGATTGTCGTTATGCAGCCCGATATGAAAACCGTCAATCGCGAGATTCTTCTCGCCTTCTGGAAGATACACATCCTCCACCATGCCGCCGAGGGGCCCGTCGTGGGCAACTGGATGCTCAAAGAGTTGCGGCACCACGGCTACGACGCGAGCCCCGGGACCCTCTATCCGCTCCTGGCGCGCATGGAGGAGCACGGCTGGCTCTCCTCCACCGTCGCGGGTTCCGGCCCCAAAGCCGCACGCGCCTATCGTCTCACGGAAGCGGGGGCCGCGGTGCTGGAGGTGGTTCAGGCGCAAATGGGCGAATTGGTGGGCGAAACACGACTTCGGAAAGAACCATGACCAACACCACAGCTCCAGAACTCCGCCGCGAACTTGGCCTCTTTGGGGCCACGCTGATGGGACTCGGCTCCATCCTGGGTACGGGCGCCTTCGTCAGTATTGGCATTGCGGCGGGTGTCACGGGCCCCTCGGTGGTCCTCGCCACGGCGCTGGCGGCGCTGGTGGCCACGTGCAACGCCCTGAGTAGCGCGCAACTCGCGGCGGCACATCCAGTGAGCGGTGGCGCTTATGAATATGGCTATCGCCTCCTGACCCCCGCGGCGGGCTTCTCGGCGGGCTGGATGTTTCTCTGCGCGAAGACGGCCTCGGCGGCGACGGCAGCGCTGGGCTTCGCGGGTTATGCCCTGCACCTGGCGGGGTTGGACCAAGGCGGCGCGCGCATCGGCCTGGCGGTCGGCGCGGTACTGGTGCTTACCGCATTAACGGCGGGCGGCATTAAGCGCTCAAATACGGCGAATACCCTGATCGTTTCCATCACCATCGGCGCGTTGCTCGCCTTCATCGTGGGCGTGGCGGCGGCTGGGCTGCGGAATGGCGCCGGGAACCTTGCCCCTTTCTTCGGCGGTGTGAATTCGGGTCGTGACCCCGGCGCGGCCTTTCTTCAGGCCACGGCCCTCATGTTTGTGGCCTTCACAGGCTATGGGCGCATCGCCACGATGGGTGAGGAGGTCCATGATCCCCGGCGGACCATCCCCCGAGCCATTGTCACCACGCTCTTCGCTTCGGCGGCGATCTATATTCTGCTGGCGCTGGCGGCGGTGGCGTCGGCGGGCGCCCCGGCGATGAGCGATGCGGTGGAAGCGGCGGCGGCCCCGCTGGAAGTCGTGGCCTCGGCCCATGCCTGGCCGGGCGTGGCCTGGCTGGTTGGCCTTGGCGCGGTGACGGCCATGCTGGGCGTACTGCTCAATCTAATTCTGGGATTGTCGCGGGTGCTGCTGGCCATGGCGCGACGGCACGATGCGCCGAAGTTGTTTGCCGCGATTCACGCGGGCAGCGCCACACCGGTGGCGGCGGTGTGGATGGTGGGCCTTGGCATCGCCGGTCTGGCGCTCCTCGGCAGCGTAAAGACGACCTGGTCCTTCAGCGCCTTCACGGTGCTGGTGTACTACGCAATCAACAACCTGGCGGCCCTGCGGCTGCCGAAGGAAGATCGGCTCTATTCCCCCCTCTGGGCCTGGGGCGGGCTGGCTGCCTGTGTCTTTCTGGCCTTCTGGGTGGAGCCTGCAATCTGGATGGCCGGTCTTGGCCTGATTGCCGGGGGCCTGATCGCGCGGGCTTTGGGCCAGCGGGTTTTCGGTATGGGCGCGACCCGTTGAGCTTAACCGCAAATGCGGCGGGCCGACAGCCCCGAATGGCGTCTGCTCAGCGGTTTCAACCCTTCTCTGCGATGCAGTAGAGGTGGGTGCGGCTGCGGAGATAAAGTTCGTTGCCAATGGCCACGGGCGAGGCGTCCAGCACACCATCGAGGGTGTTGGTGGCGACAACCTCCAGCTTTTCCGACGACTTGAGCACGGCGGTCAATCCCTTGCGATCGGGAATATAAATGTGGCCGCCGGCGGCGAGGGGTGATGCGTAGATGCTCTGGAGGCCGCTGAGGCGTTCGCTCTCATAGAGGAAGGTTCCAGTTTTCGCATCGAGGCAGGAGAGCTGGGGCTTGTAGCCCTGGATCACGTAGAGCCGACCGTCCGCCACGAGGGGCGAGGGCACAATGGCGCCACCCTTGTCCACATTCCACGAGACGGCGTCGGTACCCGAAAGATCGCCGGTGCGTCCCAGGGTGATGGCCATGATCGCGTCGCCCTGGAAGCCCGTCGTGCAAAAGACTTTGCCGTCGTAGACCACGGGGGACGGCGCGGCGCAACCCGTGAGGCCGCTGCACTGCCAGACGAGTTCGCCCGTGGCGGCGTCGTAGCTGCGGATGAAAGCGGAGGCAGCGGTGATGACTTCCCAGCGATCTCCTACTTTCGCGGCGACAGGCGAGGACCAGGAGCTCTCTTCATCGCGCTTCTGTTCCCAGAGCTTCTCGCCCGAGTCTTTGTTCAGCGCGAATATGCGGGAACCGGCTTCGTGATCCGCGAGGATGACGAGGGAATCACCCACGAGAAGCGGCGAACTGCCTTCGCCGAAGGTTCCCGCCATCTTCAACGGCGCGGTGTCGACGCGCCATTTTTCGTTGCCGTCGAGATCGAAACAGTAGACCCCACGGGAGCCGAAACTGGCCCAGACGTGGGTACCGTCGGTGACAGGCGAGTAGGGCGCATAGGTGCCCGTGGTGTGAAGACCTTCGTGGGGCTGGACTTCGAGGACGGCGCGCTCCCAGAGGATGGCGCCGGTGTTGCGGTCCACGCAGAGCACCACGAATCGATAGGGTACTGTCGCGGGTTTGGACATGGGACGACCACTGGGGGCCTCTTCGACCGGAGGCTCTTCGCCCAGCGCGACCGCGGACTGGATGAAGATCTTGTTGTCCCAGATCACGGGCGTGGACTGGCCTTCGCCGGGGAGCGCGGTCTTCCACTTCACGTTTTCCGTCTCGCTCCACGTGGTGGGTGGATTGCCTTCGGCCGCGATGCCATCACCGTTGGGGCCGCGCCACGCGGGCCATTGGGCGGCCATAACAGGAAGCGTTGCGAGGGCGACGGTCGCCAGGATGGACATGTAAGTGAGGTGCTTCATGGGTGGATGTCCTTGGGAGTTCTAGGTGCTGAACATTCGTTTGACTATACAGAATGCGATGCGGGGCGTGCAAATTGGGGCGTGTACTGCAAGCGCATCGCCCACGTGTCTCTTTGGAGGAGTTACTTTACATGGTGCAAGGCGCTGGTTATTATAAGGGCCTGCTATCAGGAGATAAGCCCATGAACACTGTAGACGTCAGTGCGCTTAAAGAAAACTTGCCCCAATACCTAGATCGGGTCAACGATGATCATGCTCCACTCCTTGTGACCCGTGCCTCTGGCAAGCCAGCGATTCTCATGTCGCTGGAAGACTACAATGCCTACGAGGAGACAGCCTATCTTATGGCCAGCCCCCGCAATGCCCAGCGTCTCGACGAGTCCATCGCGGCGCTATCAAAGGGTGAGGGCACGATTCATGAACTGCTCGAAGAATGAAGTTTTGCTGGGATGGAAATGCCTGGAATGACTAGGTGCATTGGCAGAACCATGACAGGTCCATGCTGAAGCGTATCAATAGCCTGCTTCGCGAAATTGCAAGAACGCCCTTCGATGGCGCTGGTTCACCTGAGCCACTGCGCCACAATTGGTCTGGCTACTGGTCGCGGCGTATTGACCGAGAGCACCGACTGGTATACCGCGTCGAAGCAGATATCATTTATATCGCGCAGTGCCGCTATCACTACTGACGTGCATGATGGGAGGACGGCTTCCCGCGCGTTGGCATCTCACTCCACGCTGTAGGTAAAAATCGCCGCGCCTTTCAGCTCAAACCGCAGGCGAAGTTCCTGGCCCGCGACGGCATCCAGTTTTTTCTCGCCCCAGATGACGGACTCCGCGAAGCCGCTCTTGCTCGCGGGCGTGCAGTCGTCCAGGGTGAAGCCATCGACGGTCTTGTTGTTGTCGGTGCGGAGTTCCGCGCGCAGCGTGCCGCCTTCGCTCACGGTGGCATTTACCGTGAGCGACGCCCCTTCGGGCACGACGAAGGGGCGGGTCAGCACGTAGCCCGGTTCTTCCCCGCTCGGGCGTAGGCCCACAATGCGATCGCGCTCCGCCGTCGCGAGGCCGATGGCGCAGGGGTTCTCGGGCTCGTTGTGGGATTTCGCAAAGCCGCCGTAGTAGAAGCGCAATTCGTCGCCCACGATCACCGGACTTTCCGCGAGGAGCACCATGCCCGCGTCCCAGGCGCCCTCCGGACCAAGGGGTAGCATGGCGGGGTGGGTGCCGATGGCGTCCCAGTGCTCGCCGTCGCTGCTCCACACGGGCTCGGCATAGAGAAGTCCGTCGGCGCGGTCATAGCTCTGGCGCATGCCGAAAAAGAGGTCATTGAGCCGAAAGACGGTCATGCCGTAGTACTCGGGACGCTCGGCTTCGTCGGGAATGAGGATGCCGCGCTCGTGGCTCCAGGCCTTAAGATCGTCGCTGCGCTGCATGGAAACGCGGCGCTTGTGATCGCCCGCATAGGCGCGGGGTCGGCAGAAGATGAGCCAGTTGTTGCGCACTTCGTCGAAGACGAAATTGTTGTGGGTATCGCTGTGGTAGGCGATGGCGGCCGCCTCCTGAAGAAACGTGAAGGACTTGCCATCCTCGGAGTGGGACACAAACACGCCGCCCTTCTGGTTGTGAATGGCGAGGAACTTGCCGGGGTATTCGCCGGGCTTCGGGTTGAGCATCACGTCGATGTTCTGCGTCTTATCAGTGCCGAGTTTGATGAGATTATTCTGCGGATCGGCGGGATGCTCGAATACGCCCAGGGCGGGCTTGCGCCAGGTGATGCCATCGTCGGATTCGGCGTAGGCCACGTTGTAGGAGAAAGGCAGGCGGTTGTCGTAGTTGTGGCGGTTGAACACGGTGTACCACATCTTGAAGAGGTTGTCGGCGGGATCGAAAAGCGCCGAGCCGCCCATGTGCGGACCGCTCCCCTCCCACTCCCCGGTCTTCGTAATGAGCGGATTGTTCGGATGCTTCACCAGGGGCGCGGCGAAACGCTCAACCATCCAGCGATCTTCGGTAACCCGGTCGTCGCAC
Source organism: Candidatus Hydrogenedentota bacterium (assembly GCA_016791475.1). Lineage (NCBI taxonomy): Bacteria > Pseudomonadati > Candidatus Hydrogenedentota > Candidatus Hydrogenedentota bacterium. The sequence goes on along the minus strand of JAEUWI010000089.1, from coordinate 4,671 downwards.
AGGAAGTAGGGGCCCTTGGCGGCGGCGACGCGGTAGGCGGTGTCTTGCGCGATGACGGGCAGTGACAGACACGCAAACAGGACGATAGAGCGGATGAACATATGCGAAACCCTCAGCACTTGTATCTCACAGGTTGGTGGCGCATTTGCCGCCCGAAACGTGAAGAGATTGAACCACAAAGAACGCAATGAGCGCAAAGACGAGACAACTTGTCGTTCTATATATCTCTCTGACCATAAATGCTCTCCTTGTGTTCTTTGCGTTCTTTGTGGTTGCACTTTTCCTATTGGAATACCGGCGAATTGGTCGCGTGCCGTCGCAATCGATTGTCGGTCTCGGAATGTTGTAAAATAGCGAATCCGTCCTGGCACCGAACGAGCAGCGGTGCCTTGGCGCTTCAAAAACGTAACCCCCATAGATGTCTCCGAAGAAGGAACACCGCCGTGCCATCCACCCAGCTCCCCATCCTCGAGTTCGTACTCGGCAACTACAAGAATTTCAATGCGCGCGCCACGCGGGACGCGCTGGTGGCCTATTGGCGGCATGTGGAGGGCGGCGGCAAAATGTTTTGGGCCGTCGCGGGCGCCATGTCGTCGGCGCAGCTCGGCATCACGCTGGCCCCGGCCATTCGCGCGGGCCTGATCCATGGCCTCTCGGTGACGGGTGCGAACCTGGAAGAGTCCCTCTTCCGTCTGGTCGCTCACGAACATTACAAGGATTTCCCCGAATACCGCTACATGCGGAAGGAAGACGACACGCGGATTCTGGAGGATCGGATGCGCCGGGTGACGGACACGTCCATCCCCGAAGACGAAGCCTTTCGCGTGGTGGAAAAGTACATCGTACCGCGTTGGAAGGCGGCGACGGCGGCGGGCGAACGCCTCTTGTGGCACGAATACTTCTATGAGCTGGTAAACCAGATCGAGGCCGAAAAGCGCACGGGCGATCCCGATGCGTGCTGGCTGCTGGCGGCGGCGGATCACAAGCTCCCCATCGTCGTTCCCGGCCACGAGGATTCGACCTTCGGCAACATTTTCGCCTCTTATGTGAAGACGGGTGATTGCAGCGCGTCCATCGCAAAATCCGGCATCGAATACATGGCGTGGTTCTATGACGTCTACGGCGAACTCTCCGAAGGCCCCGGCGTGGGCTTCTTCCAGATCGGCGGCGGCATCGCGGGCGACTTCCCCATCTGCGTGGTGCCTTCGATCAAATACGATCTCGAACAGGAAGCCAAGCCCTGGGCCTATTTCTGCCAGATCTCGGACTCTACGACTTCTTACGGCTCCTACAGCGGCGCGACGCCGAACGAGAAGATCACCTGGGACAAGCTCACGGAAGACACGCCCATGTTCGTGGTGGAATCGGACGCGACCATCGTCGCCCCCCTGATGCTGCGCGCGCTGATGGAATGCAAGGCTCATCCGGCGGAAGCGAATGCCCTGATCGGCGCAATGGCATAATCATTGCCACGCACTTGAGTGTACGTGTCGGGCCCGTCGCAACGCGACGGGCCTTTTTATTCTTACCCGACTGCCCACTATAATACACTGTCACATTTTGGCCAGAGGACGAAATGCTTTGACCACGAATGGACACGAATACACACGAATAAGAAGAGCAATTGCTGCGGCTGGAGGCAATTTGAAACGGGAATAGACTTCAGCGACCTCAGAGAGAATTTTTTCTTTTTGATTTTTGGGCACCAAGCTGCGGGCCTGTGAAAGTTCGATCCCAGGATGGAAATCTCCTTTTCTTATTCGTGTGAATTCGTGTCTATTCGTGGTTCAATATTTTCTGACTTCAGATGGTCCACAAGAACCCATTTTATACTTCTAATGAGGGATGCCTATCTTGAACGCTCTTCTTTTATCCATGCTTGTTCTCGTCTCCGCCCCGATGCACCACGCGACGCTGGTGGAGGGCGGTGGGCACTTCCCGGTGTTGATCCGCCTGCAGAATGACGAGCTACTGGGCGTGGTGCGCGGTGGCGCGGCCCATCGCGGGCAGGAAGGGCGGCTCGATCTGTTGCGTTCAGCGGATGGAGGAAAGACCTGGAGCGGTCCGAGTGTGCTGGTGAACGGACCGACGGATGATCGCAATCCGGGCTTGGGGCAACTCGCGGACGGGACCATCGTTGCCGCGTTCACGATAATCACCTGGGAATACGAGTCAAGCGGCGGCGAGCCGAAGAAGACCGGTCAGCGCAATGAAGGCGTGCACACGATGCGCTCCACGGACAACGGCAAGACCTGGAGCAAGCCAGCGCGGAGTGAGGGGATTGCGGCGCTATACACGAAGGAGGCCGGAGACGGAATGTCGGGCTCGCCCTACGGCAAGATCGTACAGCTCGCCGACGGTACGGCCCTGATGGCGGTTTATTTCAGCTTTCCGGGCGATCGCGGCCATGAGAGTTGGCTCTTCCGCTCGACCGACAGCGGCTTAATCTGGGGTGATCCCACGCTCCTCGGCGAGCATTTCAACGAGACGGGTATCGTCGTGCTTCGCGACGGGCGCGTTCTCGCTGCGATGCGCTCGGAGGTGGGGCGCTACCTGGAACTCATTGAGTCCAGCGATCAGGGACGCAACTGGAGTACGCCCGTTCGCATTACGGCGGACCACGAGCACCCCGCCGACCTAATCGAATTGTCGGATGGTCGCGTGTTGCTCACCTACGGCCAGCGCAATACTCCCCGTGGCGTCGAGGCGATTCTGAGCCGGGACGGCGGGCGCACCTGGGATCCTGCAACCAAAGTAAAACTCGCGGAGGAGGTGAAGTACGGCGACAACGGCTATCCCAGCTCGGTGCAATTGAAATATGGCTCCATTGCAACGATGTATTATCAGGTGGATCACCCCGAAGGCGCTTTGGAGGGAGCGAAGACGAAATTGGTAGTCTGGCGTCCCGAGGACTGACACGAATCGGAAAGCGCCTCAAGGCACGCAATAACCTTTCCTGCCATCGTCCACAATGAGTACCCAGTCTTCGCCCTCGGCGTTGGTGGGCGGTTCGAGTCCCATCGTGCCCTTGTTGGGCATTTCACCAACCTTGCTGGCTTCGCCATTGCGCGGGTTATACCAAGTCACCTGGAGCGATTCCCCCGCGACAAGCGCGGTGTTGATCGTGGCGCGATTGTGCTTCGGAAAGTAGACCATGAGATACGTCGCGTTGTTCGCACCGGGGCTGCCGTCGCGCGTGGCCCGGATGTGCTCAATCCCGCCGGGATTCTCCGATAGGATCACACTCTGATCGGGAATACGCGTCAGAAAGGGTCGGCTCAACATCAGCCGCTTCACATAGACGAGTTGCTTCACGCCGGGCAGATCCAACGCCTGGTGCCAGGGGGTGACGACGTGCCAAAGCGGCTCGCGTCCCACGTCGTACATTTGCCAGATGGGATGGGTGCCGTAGGAGTGGCCGTGTGCGCCCGCAAAGAGTCCCCAGTAGGCCAGGCGCCGAATTTGAACCTCGCCGACCTCAATGCCGACGGGCATGGCGTCCGGCGGAAACTCGTAGGCCGGCTCCGCATCCATGCAGGGTTTGGCGGGTTTCAGCGCATAGTCCCGAGCGATGGCGTCGTAATTCATCGTGTCAGAGGCGTGGGCGCTCTGGTGCATGTTGAAATCCAGCCACGTTTTACCGTGTAGATCAGTATCGTAGCCGATACTCGGGTGATAGGTGATGAGTTGGTCATTCCCCACCGCCGTGCGGATTCCAGCGGCCATCTCATCCCATGCGGCCATACCGCCGGCGGGAAGGCAGTCGCCGCCGAGCACCCAGATGACGGGTTTGGCTTTGTAGCGATCCGCGAGGAATCTTCCATAGGCCCGAGCGTTGCCTTCGTGAAAGAAGTTGGACAGCCCTTGCTCCGCGGTTGCGGTTCCCACCCAATTCCCCCAGCTGGGCAAAAGCGCCATATAGAGCCCGTGCGCGGCAGCCCGTTTAACGATCCAGTCCACATGGGCGAAAAAATTTTCATTGGGCCGTGAGGGATCCAGATCATGAAAGGGCGTGTCGCCGTAGGCGTTGCCGGTTGCGATCCCGTCCAGTTCGGAAGCAATCACGGCCTGTATTACGGTAAAGCCCTTCTCCGCCCGATTGACCAGATAGCGTTCCGCCTCTTCACGATTCAGACGATGAAACAACTCCCAGGCCGTATCGCCCAGATAGAAGAAGGGGGTACCGTCCGAATGGACCAGGTAACGACCGTTCTCGCTGACCTTGATGGGAAGTGGCCCCTCGGCCCGGGCAACACCTGCACACAGGACAACCAAGACTGCTCCGAGCCAGGAGCGCCCGAGGCTACTACTCGCTTTCATCATTGTACTGCTCCGAAACTGCGACGCATCACCGCCACGACTGCGATGGGCCGCGGAAATATCTTCGACCAACTCATGGACTTAACCCACTAGGGACGGTCACCTCCGGGAATACGCCGCCAAACGAGGAGTGCCGCGAGGGCCATGCCGAGCAGCAGTAAGTCTCCAAAGTACCGTTCGGCAACGCGTTTCACTTCGATGGAACATCCCCCGCCTTCACCTTCACCTTCACCTTCACCCTCACCCTCACCCTCACCTTCGCCTCCACCTTCACCTTCACCTTCACCTTCGCCTTCACCTTCACCTTCACCTTCACCTTCACCTTCACCTTCACCTTCGCCTTCACCTTCG
>JAEUWI010000088.1 GCA_016791475.1 Candidatus Hydrogenedentota bacterium | reverse complement strand
CTCGCTTCGCTCGCGCCCACCACGGCGGGTCTTCGACCTGGGCTACGATATGCCGCTCCTTCGGAGCTAATACGGCGGAAGTATATAATGTCAACGGCGGTTAGCCTCCCCTATTATCGTCATAAAGATTGACGGCCGAACGGCGGAGCCTGTTGAAAGCTCACCGGCGAGAGCCGGTGGACTAGCTTGGATTTAGCTTTACTCGCTCAAGTTCCTGCATCCACGGGAACGTCTTCGGGCCGATCCAGCGCTAATGCTAATTTAAGAAGCTTGAGCTTCTCCTTCTGGTAGGGGACGCCTTCCCGCTCAATATAACTCAAGATTGATTCTTCGTGTCCTAAATCGGGAACGGGATCCGCCCCCGAAGCCAATAGCAGGGCAAAAGTACCCAAGTCGTCGAGCTTTGCGGCGTTCATCAACGGTGAGGGGCTTCTTTCGTAGCCCAACTTATTGGGATCGGCACCGTGGCGCAGAAGCACGGCGACTGTCTGCACTCTACGCTGCATATCCGACATAGTTTGACTCCCTTCAGATGTCGCGTATTGAAGCAGCGTTAGTCCCTCCTTCACTGGAGCATTGGGGTCACCACCCTTTGCCAACCAAGCCTCCAGAACATCAGCTTTCCCGTAGAGGGCTGCAATGTATGGCGAAGTAATTCTCGACTTCAGATAATTGTCGAGCATTGGTGGGCCGTTCAAGATAATCAAGCTGGTCCACGCCACAATATTCGCAATGCAAACACCCCACCACAACCATTTTGATCTTCCCATTCTCAAAGCCCTTCAATTCCAGTCGCAGTGGGTGTCTACGCCACCGAGACACGTCTTGCCAACATGAGTATCATTCCCGCAACTACCGCCAGATCAGTCGGATTGAATGAACCACTTCCGCCGGCCCTGCCTTGGCACGAAGCCGGTTGCTTACCCTCTCCTTCGCCCTCTCCTTCGCCCTCTCCTTCGCCCTCTCCTTCGCCCTCTCCTTCGCCCTCTCCTTCGCCCTCTCCTTCGCCTGCAGTGATTGGGACGAGTTTGTGGACGACGCCGGAGGCGCCGGCGGGTGCGGCGTTCTGCGAGGCGAAGATGTAGATCTCGCCGTCGAGGTCCTGGGCGAAGCCTTTTACGTAGTATGGATAGGGCGCGGCTTCCTCTCCGACCAGGAGTTCACGAAAGTTGTTTTCTTCGTCCAGATAGAAGAGTCGTCCGCTCGGCTCGCCGAAATTGGTGCCAAAATCGCCGCAGACATAGCGACCCGTAAGGCTTGGGATGGAATTTCCCCGGTAGACGTGCCCCCCGATAATGGAGAGCCCGTCGTCGTGGTCGTACTGGGCGATGGGGTCGAGCAGGCCCTCGCCCGACTGGCCTTCGGCGGGTTCCGCCGTTACGAAACCGGGCTGGGCGCCATTGGACTGGAAGAAAAAGGTCCCTTCCTTTACATGCCAGCCGTAGTTGCCGCCGGATTCGACGATATTCACCTCTTCGATGTCGTCCTGCCCTACATCGCCTACATAGAGCGCCCCGGTTAGTTGGTCGAAGCTGAAAGAGAAAGGATTGCGGAAACCGAGGGCGAAGACTTCGCCGATGCCCGCGCCCACGAAGGGATTGTCTTGCGGGATGGCGTAGCTTCCGTTGGCCGAGGGGATGTCGCCTTCGCCGAGATCCACATCGATGCGGAGCAGTTTGCCGAGTACGGTGGTTTCATCCTGGGCGTTGCCGCCTTCGGCGTGGCCGCGCTGATCGTCGTCCCGTCCCCCACCATCGCCCAGGGCGATATAGAGCATGCCATCGGGCCCGAAGTGGAGGGCGCCACCGTTGTGGTTGTACTGGGGCTGATCGATTCGGAGCAGTTCACGCCGACTGGCCGGATCGCCGAGGTTGGAATTTCCCTCTACCACGGTCCATTCGGCGATTACGCTCTGGTGGGCGCTGCTGTCGGTCATGTTGGCATTGGGGAAGTCGGCCGGTCCGTCGATGGGTTCGGACGTATACGTATAGAAACATCCATTCTCCACGAAGCGGGGATGGAGCGCAAAGCCGAGGAGACCGCGTTCATCGTAGGTGCCTGGTCCACCCAGACCGAGCGTTATCAGGTGTTCGGAGACATCGAGGAACTCGGTGCGTGTGCCGTCACTGGCCACGCTCCAGATGAGCCCGGTCTGCTCGAAGATTAAAGCGCGGTCCGAGCCGTCGTCGGGAAAGGCGGCGCCGAGGGGCGCGGCGAGGCCATCGGCGATGACTTCGAGATCGATGACAATATCGCCGAGCGGGATAGACTCTGGGATGGGATCGTTGAGGGGCTGGAGAACGACGCCTTTTGCGCCGTGGACTTGACCGAACGAGCCGAATCCAGCGAGACCGATGGCGACCGCGATAGTGAGGCCGATGGCGATGGTGCGTCGAGGCATTTAAAGGATACTCCCGGTAGTTGGCGGCTTTTCCGTTCCGTAGAATCGTGCGGAATGAGCAGTACAACCTACAACTGCGATTCAAGCGCTGAACCGCAAATTTACGCAAATTGACCGAGAAGAAGGCGTTCATAAATTGAATCGCGAATAATCGGCCTACGTATGCGGCCCTGCTGTAGCATGTGGAAGAAGTTGGTGTCCGTGAATCTCGCTTCGTACGTCACTTTTTTCTGCGGACTGAAGAAAATCGAAAAATGGTCTTGCTGGAAATACGAAATGATTGCGGCGGGTGGTGCGCAAACGCAATCCCCTGGCTTATTCGCGGGGGAGCGCCGCTCAGATCAGCCCCAAGCCTTGAGCGTTCCTTCGTAGTCAAAAATCTCCCGGGCATTGCCGCGCATGAGGCGATCGACCAGGTCGGGCAGTTCACCTTCGGCGAGCCACCCTTCCTCGGTGAGTTCGCTCAGGGCCTGGGCAAGTCCCTGGCGTGCAATGCCGGCGTGGCCGGGCACCATTTCCACCGGACCGTAGTCGCCGCCGAAGGTGAGGAGCTTGCATGCCGGGGCGGCGCCGAGGAATTCCTTCACGAAACGGACGCCCGCGGCGGGGTTGATGATCCAGGCCCAGCACATGTCGATAAAGGCGTTGGAATAATGCTTGGCCAGGGCAATGGCTTCGTCCTGGTAGGGATAGTCATTGTGCATGATGATGAATTTTGCTTCGGGATAGGCTTTCAAGAGGGGGCAGAGATCCGATGCGTTCTGGCGGATTTGTTCCAGCGGCATGTGGTTGTGTCCGGCGAAATAGCCGGTGTGGAGTTTGACCGGCAGCTTGTACTCGATGGCTTTGCGCAGGCAATAGTGGAAGAGGTGATCCTGGAGGGGCTTCTTTTCCAACTTGCCTATCTCGCCCGGGTGGTCGGCGAAGCGTTGAAAGAGCCCCGCCACTTCCTTCGCGGGGACATCGGCATAGTCCAGGCGGCGGATGTAGGCGCTCTGGTTCTTGACGGCGATGGCGCGCGGTCCGTAGGTTGCAAAGGCCCAGTCGATGACCGAATGCCAGTCGGCCAGCGTGCGCACTTCGATTCCGGAGGCCTGGGAGAGCCGGGCCATGTTCTCCGCGTTCATGCCGGTGCTCAGGGCGACGAAGCTGAGATCCTGACAAAGAAGATCGGGCTGGGCCGTTTCATTGAAAACGACGCCTTCGAAGCTGTTGACCTGGCAATGCTCGACTTTGGCGACGTCCTTGAGCACGCGTCGCATGTAGCCGGGTTGGATGAGGGCGGCAATGCGCTCGGAGATGACGCCATAGTTGTCCTCGCGCAGGTCCTCCTCGCCGTAGAGCATGCGCACGGTTTCGCGCAGATTACGCAGGTAGCCCGTATTGCGGCATCGGGCATAGATGGGCGCGAAGATGCGCCATTTCTCCCCGAGGTCGGTGTCGTGGGCCTTGAGCCGCGTCATATCCTCCGCAGTCATGCCCGCGGACATCAGATCGGAATCGATGTAGTGGGCGGCGAGGAGGGAAAAGTCACGGGCGGGCCCGGGCTGGCCTCCGGGGTAGGGGCGCTCACCGAGGCGGGTGACTTCGTCCCAGAGGTGTTCATGGGTGTCGATGAACGGGGTCTCTTCTATACGCATCCGCAGGTCATCACGGAGTGACATGGGCACCTCCTCTGGGGCGGTTTCGGCGAAGCGCCAGCGCGCCGGGCCGGTATTTGACGTTGGGTATCGACCGTCTCTGAACGTGAACGACATGAGCATAGCGCCCCCGAAGTCCACCGTCAAACGGCCCGCCTCACACATCGCTTGAACGCGTCCGGTGTCAGGGTTACACTAGCGTCAAACCCGCCCCAAACTTCTGGCCGGGATAACCATTACAAGGGCCGCAGAACGATGAATCTCAACTTCCCTGTTATTACTCCTGTGAAACTGGCGCTTTCCGGCATATTGCTGGCGGCGATGGTCGCCACCGTGGCGGGCGTCACACGTGTTTCCCCGGCTGAAGCCGCCGAGGCGACCGCGCCGACACTACCGAAAGCCTGTATCGACGGCACGGGGCCCGGCTGGCGCGAGTGGACGCTGGAGGATTTTGTCAATGTGAATTGTGACGAGGATACGTGGAAGTGGGAAGACGGCATGTTCAAGTGCACCGGGAGCCCGGTGGGCGTGATCCGCTCGAAGGAGAAGGTCACGAATCTGGAACTGGTGGTGGAATGGCGTCACCTGAAGTCCGCGGGTAACTCGGGCGTATTTTTCTGGATTCCCGAGGAGTCCCTGAAGGATTTGCCCAAGGGCAAGTTGCCCCATGGTATTGAAGTACAGGTGCTGGACCATGGGTACACGGCGGAGTATGAGAAGTCCGGCCAGAAGGCGGACTGGTTCACGACCAATGGCGATGTGTTTCCCGTGGGTGTGTCGGACATGACCCCCTTCCCCCCCGTGGCACCGCAGGGGAAGCGCAGCTTTCCCTCGAAGAATCTGTCCAAGGGTGTGGGCGAATGGAACCACTACTATGTTCGCGCCATCAACGGTGAAGTCCGGCTTTGGGTCAACGGCGAGGAAGTTTCCGGCGGCACGGGCTGCACGCCGAGCACGGGCTTTCTGGCGCTTGAATCCGAGGGTTCTCCGATAGAATTCAAGAACCTCCGCATCCGCGAGCTTCCCTAGTGCCTGGGTCGCGGCGTTGGACCCGGCTATCATCCGGGCGCTCGCGACCGATCGGCAGTGCGAAGTATTTTTGAAGACTCCCTTGCGGCCCGCAGCGCTTCGGCCCTGCGGGCCGCCTGATCGACATGAAGTTCAGGCGTTGCCGTGCCCCGGAGATGGTGTCAGGAATGGATCCGATCAAAGAGATACATGAGGCCGAAGGCCACCGGGGCAACCACGCGGCGGTTCCGTCCTATTTGAACCACGGGGGTGCTGCGTTTGGCGGCGGCTGGGGCAGGGGACTTCCCATCGCCTTGAGCATGGTGGTTTTTCTGGGGGTGTTGACGGCGGACTGGCGCGCCCGAAATCTGGACGAAATTCTCCGCGCGACCCTGGAGTCCGATGTCGTTTATGTGGCGCGATCCGTGGAGCCGGAGCTGGCGAAGCGTCTTTCCTTCACGCCGGACGATCTGGAGCGGCCGGAATTCCAGCGCCTGCGCCACCATCTCCAGAGTTTTGCGCCCCAACTGAAGGTGGCGGGCATCTACACGCAGGCCATGCGCAACGGCGGTATCGTCTTTGGCCCGGAATCCTACGCCGCGGGGGAAACGCTTTCATCCAGCGTCGGTGAACCGTACGAGCAGGCGACCCAAGAGAATCTAGCGATCTTCAATTCCGGCACGCCCCTGGTACAGGGGCCCTATACGGACGAATACGGCAGCTTCATATCCGCCTTTGCCCCTGTGCTCGACCCCCGCACGAGCCAGGTACTGATGGTGGTGGGCATGGATGTCGAGGTCGACAAATTGAAGGCGGACATCCACCGTGAGTACTTGATCGTCGCGATTTGCTTTGGCTTCATCGGCCTGCTTGTGGTGGCCAGCGATCTGCTGCTGCGCTGGCGCGCGCGCCAAACGACCGGCGCCAGGCGCTGGCTCCGGCACGTGGAGACGATCACGGCCGCGTCGCTTGGCACCTATGTCACAATTCTGCTTGCACTCACCGCGAACGAAGCCGAGACGCGGGCGCACCACCTCTCCTTCTCTCATCTTGCGGAGGCCCAGTCGGACCATGTGGCGGACGCGCTCCGGGATCTCCGGGATAATCAGGTCGGTGCGCTGGTGCGGCACTACGAATCATCTGAGGAAGTGGATCAAGAAGAATTCGAACACTTCGCGGCCCCGATCGTTCGGATCAAGGGGATACAGGCGCTGGAGTGGATTCCGCGGGTAAGCCGGGAAGAGCGCGCGAACGTGGAGGCCCTGGGTCGGGCCCGATTCGGTCCGGATTTCGAGATTTGGGAATACGGCGCCTCCGGCGAACGAAGGGTTTCGCTGGAATCGGACCTTTGCTATCCCGTGTTGACGGCCGCGCCGGAGATGGACAATCGTGCGATTATCGGATTCAACATTGCGTCCGACCCGATCCGTTATGCGGCCCTTAACCTGGCGGATTCCACGGGACTACCCTCCGCCACAGACGTCATTCCCCTGGTCCAGTCTCCGACCGAGCACGACGGGATGCTCGTTCTCCACCCGGTCCGGGGGTATGCAGCTCCTCAGGGCCCGCCGCTGGGCTATGTGGGCGCCGCGCTTCGCCTCCGGCCCCTGCTCCAGTCGGCACTGTCGATCATCGATCCGGACAACTCGCCGACCCACATGAACCTCTATCAATTGGACGCGGATGCCGAACCGAAGCACCTTGCCGAGCTTGGCCGGGGCCAGGGTCGGGCGGATTCGTCGAACCCCTGGGCCGTGTCACGCACCTTTCCGTTGTTCTTTTTCGGGCGCACCTACTCGTTGGTATTCGAACCGGGTCCCGCCTTCATCGCGGCGAATCCCTTTCGTACAGGCTGGATAGTGGCCCTTGCCGGACTGTTTGTGACCACGGTTATCACAATTTTCTCCTTCATGTTCTCCCGCCGCCGCGCGGACCTGGAGCGGGTAGTCCAAACCCGCACGGCGGAGCTGCTGGAGAGCCAGGAGCAATTTAGCAGCGCCTTTGAGCATGCGCCGATCGGGAAGGCGCTCGTTTCGCCCGAGGGCCGGTGGATTCGGGTGAATCGTGCGACCTGCGACTTTCTGGGGTACTCGGAGGCGGAACTTCAGACGAAGGGTTTTCAGGATATAACCCACCCCGATGACCTGGCGGCGGATATGGAATTCGTGGCGCAGATGCTTGCCGGGACGATACCGAACTACCGGATGGAGAAGCGGTACATCCACAGGGATGGCCACCTTGTCTGGGCGCTTCTGAGCGTTTCGCTGGTGCGGGACCATCGCGGGGAGCCGCTGTACTTCATCTCCCAGATCGTGGACATGACCGAGACCAAGCGGGCCGCCGAAGAGCTCCACCGTTCTCAGAAGCAGTTGAGCGATATTCTGAAGGCGGCTTCGGAGGTATCGATCATATCGACCACGCCGGAGGGGACGATAGAGGTGTTTAACCGGGGTGCGGAGCGCATGCTGGGCTACAGCGAGGCGGAGATGGTGGGCAAATGCACGCCGGCGCTAATTCACGCGAAGCACGAGGTGGAGGCCCGTGGCAGGGAATTGAGTGCGGAACTTGGTTATGAAGTGAGCGGTTTTAATGTATTCGTTGCGATCCCCAGCGTCGAGGGATCGGAGCTTCGGGAATGGACCTATGTGCGGAAGAATGGTACGACGCTGACGGTATCGCTGGTAGTGACGGCCATCCGTTCGGACGAAGGTGCGATCACGGGCTTTCTGGGCATTGCGGTGGACGTAACGGCGCAGAAGCGGGTGGAGAATGCGTTGCGCGAGAGCGAAGCGCGCTGGCAGTTTGCTCTTGAGGGTGCGGGCGACGGCTTATGGGACTGGGACGCGCGAACGGCCTCGGTGTACTTTTCCCCACAGTGGAAACGGATGCTGGGTTATGACGAAGGGGATATCGGCACCGGGCTGACGGAATGGGAGTCCCGGGTGCACCCGGACGATCTCTCCGGGGCGCTGGAGGACCTTCAGGCCCACTTCAAGGGCGAGACGGCGACGTACGTTAACGAGCACCGGATGCGGTGCAAGGACGGCAGTTACAAATGGATTCTGGACCGGGGCCGTATCGTGGAGCGCAGCCCGAACGGTAGTCCGCTGCGCGTAATCGGGACCCATTCGGACGTCTCCGAGCGCAAGCGTCTTGAGCATCTGGCCGCCGAAGAGCAGGCGCGTTTGAAGGCCTTCGTGGAACACGCGCCGGCCGCGGTAGCCATGTTTGATCGGGAAATCCGCTACGTGGCGGTGAGCAACCAGTGGTATCTGGACTACGGCCTGGAGGGGCAGAAGATCATCGGGCGATCCCACTACGAGGTCTTCCCGGACTTGCCACCGCGCTGGCGGGAGATCCACGCGCGCTGCCTTGAGGGCGCGGTGGAGCGCAATGATCAGGACAACTGGCGTCGAAGCAACCAGGAATTGTTCCTGAAGTGGGAAGTGCGGCCCTGGTATGACGGCGAGGGGGAGGTCGCGGGCATCATGATGATTACGGAAGACATCACGGCCGATGTCCGGCTCCGCATGGAGCTGGAGGCGGCGACGGCCTACGCGAATTCGCTCGCGGATGAAGCGGCGAGGGCCAACCTGGCCAAGAGTGAGTTTCTGGCCAACATGAGTCATGAAATCCGAACCCCGATGAACGGCGTAATCGGGATGACCAGTGTACTTCTAGACTCGCCCCTTTCCCCGGAGCAGCGTCACTATGCGGAGATTGTTCGAAACAGTGGCCAGGCGCTGCTGGAGTTGATCGACGACATCCTGGACTTCTCAAAAATCGAGGCGCGCAAACTTGACCTGGAGACGATCGATTTTGACCTTCGCCTTACGCTGGAAGACGCCGTCGAGGTGCTGGCCATCCGGGCGCATCAAAAGGGCCTCCAACTGACGTGCCATGTGGATCCGGAAGTCCCCTCGTTCCTCCAGGGCGATCCGGGTCGGTTGCGCCAGATCGTATTGAATCTGGGAGGCAATGGCGTAAAGTTCACGCAGGAGGGCGAGGTCACGATTCGGGCCCTTCTGGAGACTGAAACGGCCGAATCGGCCACGGTCCGCTTTGAGTTCAGCGATACCGGCATCGGTATTCCGGAGGAGAAGCGCGCGCAACTCTTTTCACCCTTCACGCAGGCCGACGCGTCAACGACGCGCAACTATGGCGGGACCGGACTTGGCCTGGCAATATGTCGTCAACTTGCGGAGTTGATGGGGGGCCGTGTCGGGTTGGAGAGCACGGCGGGCGCGGGTTCGACCTTCTGGTTCACGGCCGTGTTTCGGAAACAGGCCGAATGCCGCCCGGCACCACAGGCGGCGATGGACCTGGCGGGATTCCGCGTGCTTGTGGTGGATCACCAGCGGGCGAACGTTTCGCTTATCGAGGGGCTTCTGGACCGGTGGGGTTGCGCGCACGCCAGCGCTTCCGATGCGGCGGGGGCGATCTCGCTTGCCGCCGAGGCGGCTCAGTCGGGCTCCGCGTTTGACGCCGCGCTGATCGAAATCGATTTGCCCGAGGGGGATGTTGAGCATTTGTACCAGCGTATCCGCGAGCTTCCGGGCCACGGGGCATGCAAGCTGGTCGCGATGGCGCTGCTGGGTCGGAAGGGGGACGCGGCAGAACTGAATACCCTGGGCTTTTCCGGATACCTGGTAAAACCTATTCGCGAGAGTCATCTGGAGGGTTGCCTGCGGCTGGTGCTGGGTCAACCCCAGACCCTCCCGGACAGCCCGCCGCCCGCACTGGTGACCCGGCATACGGTTTCGGAGACGCGCAAGCAGGAGGCGCGCATTCTGGTGGTGGATGACAACGCCACGAACCGGATGGTGGCGAGCAAGATACTTGAAAAGCTGGGGTATCTGGCCCGTGCCGTGGAGAGCGGCCATGAAGCGCTGCGGGCCCTTGGGGAATCGGATTATGATCTCGTCTTCATGGACTGCCAGATGCCGGAGCTGGACGGACTCCAAGTCACCCGCATGATTCGAGAGGGCGGCGCGTCCAACCGGAACCGAGACGTTGCGGTCATTGCGATGACGGCCCACGCGATGAAGGGTGATCGGGAGATCTGCCTCGAAGCGGGCATGAACGACTATCTGACGAAGCCGGTCCGCGCGCCGGAAGTGGCGGCGGCGCTGGAGCGGTGGCTGTATGGGCCGGGCGAGGGCCTCTCCTGAATGAGGGGTGACGGCGGCGCGGGGCGTGGGAAGGGGGTATTGCAACGGATCGGAACTTGGGTCATAATGGCGTGTGGTACGGCGCGTGAGGATGAGGAAGTTGACCGACGCAAGTGTGGCCCCGGGTGGGCTGCACTCGCTTGATTTCCTTTGTCCCCTGTCAAAAGGCAGCGCCCGCCTGGTGCGGGCCAACACGGGAGATTTGCGATGTCGGAATTGGGATCTGGTACGCTCGAAGTCTCGGTAGGCGAGGTTGTATCCTACCTTCGGATTGAAGGGGGATTCTCCGAAGCACTCGCCAACCTGGTGCGGCGAAAGCTGCTGCTGCGTGCGGCGGAGGAGGCCGGCCTTTCGGCGAGCGGGGAGGAGCTCCAGCGGGCGGCGGACGCCTATCGCGCGCTGAACGGGCTGCACAAAGCCAGTGATACCGTGGCCTGGATGCGCAACAACGGGATCACGGCGGATGTGCTGGAGCGACACCTGGAGGAGAACATCCGGATCAGCAAGGCCCGCGACCACATTGCCGCGACGTGCGACGGATCCATAACGGAAAGCCCCGTGGTCAAGACGCTTATCCGGGAGCTATCCGTGGAAGACTGGCTGAACCGAAAACTTGCCGAGTAACTTCTTTGTGCGCGGCGCGGGCCGCCTTCCAACGTGGGCGAAAGGAGAGCACGCATGGCCGAGCCATCGGACGCGCAGGAGTTTGAACAATTGCCGGCGCTCTATCAGCGCTGGGTGACGGAACTGCTTCCGGCGGGGATACCCCGGGAGCGAAACGCCTCGTGTCTCGATTGCGCGATGTGCACCCACCACGCGGCGCGGCTGGACAGCGGCATGGGTTACTACAACCGGGCCACGAAGTGCTGCACCTATTTCCCCGATCTCCCCAATTTCCTGGTGGGACGGGCGGCCGCCAACGACAATCCCGGCGGCGCGGCGCTGCGATCGATCATCGAAGACGAGCGGGATGTTCGGGGAACCGCGACGATGCGTGCGGTGCAGCCGAATGCGAAGTGGGCCACGGTCTACGCCCATCATCACAAGGATGGATTCGGGCGCGATCCCGAAATGCTGTGCCCCTATGCGATCGAAAAGGACTCGGAGACCGGCCCCCTGTGCGGGATCTGGCAGGAGCGCAACTCGGTCTGCTCCACGTGGTTTTGCAAGCATGAGCGGGGAATCACGGGTACGCGATTCTGGCGGACGGTACAAGGTTTCTTTTCCAGTCTGGAGTGGGGCCTGTCCTGGTGGGCGATTGCGGAGGTGCTGGAACATCCGGAGGCGGTGATTTCCGTGGGCCAGCCGAAGGTGAACGACTTGAATCGGATCACGTTGAAGCGCGACGCCTGGGCGCACTGGCCAGGATCCCGGATGGATTTCTACCGCGCGTGCGCGGATCGGGTGGACGCCCTTTCCGCGCTGGACGCGATTGCGGTCACCGGCATGGACGCCCGGCTCTTCCACCTTGAGCTGGTCACCCGATTTGACGAATTGCGAGCCGATGGGGTTCCGGAACGCCTCCGAACGGCGCCGTACAATATCTTGAGTCAGGATGAGCGGCGGGGCACGCTCCAGGCGCTGACCTGCACGGAGCCCCTCCAGGCGCCGGCGCTGCTCCTTCCGCTGCTGCGGTATTTTGACGGGCGCCCCACGGTGGATGTGCTGGAGGCGATTCGGGAAGATACGCGGATCCGGCTTGATTCCGGACTTGTTCGTCGCCTTTACGACTTTGGCATTCTTGAAAAAGACGACGGGATCGGAAGGGGCCCGGCGCCGGGCGAAGCACCGGCGGTTTCTCCCTCATGAACGAGCTCAGACACCGCAAGGACCCGATTGACATGGGCGTTGAACGTCTCACGGCAGCGGCCTCGCAGGCCGCTTCACTGGACGATTATACGAGCGCGGATGCGTGCATGCAGCGCTGTCTCCATCTGGCGCGCCTTGCGGCGCGCACCGATCTGCCCGTGCTTGTGCTGGGCGAATCCGGCACGGGCAAGACGGTGATCAGCCAGGCGATTCACCATTCGTCCGGTCGCGCGCGCGGTCCCTATGTTTCGTTCAACGCCGCCGCCCTGAGCGACACGCTGCTGGACAGCCAGTTGTTCGGCCATGAGAAGGGCGCCTTCACCGGGGCGGACCGGCAGGTGAAGGGCAAATTCGAGCTGGCCCATCACGGCACGCTTTTTCTGGACGAGATTGCGGACCTTTCCGCCGCCGGCCAGGCGAAGATCCTGCGGGCGGTGGAAGAGGGGGAATTTGAACGTCTGGGCGGCGAGGGACTCCTCCATGCCGACGTGCGCCTGATTACGGCCACCTGCCACCCCTTGAAAGAGTTTGTGGCCAGCCGCCGCTTCCGCCAGGATCTGTTTTATCGCATCAAGGGAATAACGCTCTGTGTGCCGCCCCTTCGGGAGCGCCGACGCGACCTGCCGCGGATGATACGCCGGGAGATTGTGCGGGCGGCCCGGGTGATGAACAAGTCGGTTTCCGGAATCGAGGAGGACGCGTTTGAAAGTCTCATGGAGCATCCGTGGCCGGGGAACCTTCGGGAGCTCAACCAGGTGATCCATATTGCGGTGGCGCTGATGGAGTCGGACGTGATCACGCTGGACACGATTCTGCTTGACCACTTCGATGAGCCGGGGCCGCCGGAGTCCCTGGAATTGGCGAGGGAATCGGGGCGGGTCGCGGTCGTGCCTCCCCCACTCCCCGCAGAGGAATCATTAAGCGCGGCGGAGAAGCGACATATCGAGTGGGTACTTCGGAGTCACGGTGGAAACAAGCGCCAGACGGCCAAGGCCCTGGGCGTGAGCCGGTCGACGCTGGATCGCAAGCTGACGGATTACAGCCTCGAGTAGTCCCGATTCGGTGCTCCTGGTGCTGTTTTGGTATTGATCTTGTACTGTTGCGGATAGGCCCCTCGGCGGGCTCCCCGCGCGTGGATTGCCACAAGGGCTTGTCTCGAAGGGCTTTACGTGATCGGCTGCGCCGTGGCATGAAATCCGCTCTTACAAGCTGTTCTCCCCGAGCGGGTGGGTGGAATCGGTCGTGAGACCGGGGTTGCCCGTGCACGGAGTCATTTATCAGGCGAAGACGCGTTGCTTTCCCCCGTAGGGAAGCGACGCGAGACCATACGAAGGATCGCAGGCTGACGACGCATGTTCTGGCTGGCAGTGAATTGGATGCTGCGCGTTGCGGTCAACGGTCCCGGAACCCACAGGGGTTGAGAGGCAGGGGCGTTGCGGAACGTTCGTTCGGCAACGCTCCTGCTTCATTTGGCGCAGATTCGGGATTCGAATGGGCTCGACGGACCGATTCTGGGACCATCATGGTCTTGTGGTCGGCTCGGAATTGGCCTTACAACGAGGCCGCCGAATTACCCGCCGGTTGAGACCCCCCTATCCAAATCCAGTATTTGCAACAGCTTGAAGCAATATCTGAGAATTGGCACGGACTTCGCTTATAACTGGTTGTTGTGATGAATAGAGGAGGTACTCCTATGGAAAACACAGAGCACATCGAAAAGAAAGAGGCTCATCCCAAAGCGGCCAAGCGCGTGATTCGCCTGGACGATCTGGATGGAGAAGAAGTGGTTGTTGGTGGCGCCGGCGAGAAGCTTCTCTTTGGAGAGCAACCGGAATCGTCCTCGCCCTTTGCGGGACTTTTCGGCAATGCCGGACCTGGCACACCGCCTTCGCGAGGCAAGTAGCACAAGACTCCGACGCCCGGGTTGGCGTATGGGAGTAGGTACAGCCGGAAACCGAATATGCCCGAGTAACCGTTGCGGATACGCGCGGATCGGGACTAACAGCAAGGAGCGTTAATGATGGCCCGAATAGAGATTTCCGATCTGAAGGAAGACATTGCGATTACGGAAGAAGAGCTGAAGCACGTGAAGGGCGGCCCCGCCTACATGAAGCTGGGCGACATCAAGGGCGAAGTGGTTTCTTCCCCGACGTTGTCGTCGAACAAGATTAACGTCCAACTGGATGTAAAACCTCTGGGCGGCTGAAGGCTGCGGTGGTTCACCGGCATGCAGGGATCAAACGGTTGAGGTCACACCAATCGGCGGTGCGCCGAGGAGAGCAATAACATGGCCAAGATTGAAATCACGGATTTGAAGGAAGACTTGAGCATCTCGGAAGACGAATTGAAGCACGTCAAGGGCGGTATCGGCTTGCTGCTGCCGGCGGTGCAGAAAGTCCGGGAGGCAACGACAATTGCGATGTACAAAGAATGGGCTCCCCAGGATGGAACGAGTTACGAACGCTGAGCGGCGTTCTTCATAATCTTATTGCCAGCGGTCACGGGAGAGACTGAGTCGCAATCGGGGAGTTGTTCCGGGGACGCACGCGGCGCACAGCGCGGCGGTCGTCCCCGGCGCTCATTTCAGGGACCTGGTTTGGCGGCGGGAGCGTCGACCGGGTTCACTGCCCGGGGCTGCGCATGTTTTCGCGCAACTGGCGAATGGGTTCGAACGCATATTCGATGAGGGTTCGGCGGCCCACCTGTACCCGGGCTTCTCCGCGCATGCCGGCCTTCAGCGGGTGGGCGACACCGCGACCGCCAATTTCGAGGGCGGACGGTTTCACGTGGGCAACGAAGTGGGCTTCTCCCCCGGCGGTGATTGGCGCGGGACTCAACCAGGTGAGTGCCCCGTCGATAACACCGTATCGTTGATAGGGGAACGCCTCAAAGAGCAGCTTGACGGGCTGGCCTTCCCGCAGTTTGGCCATGCCGCGCTCTTCCAGTTGGAGGTGGGCCAGGGGGGGTGCGCCCGCCGGAGCGATCTGACACAGCTCCTGCCCGACGCTCACGACGTCGCCGACGCGCTGCCGCGCGACCGAGACGAGGGCGCCGTCGCAGGGGGCGGAAAGCCGGGCAAGATCGCCGTTGACCTCCCTGAGCTGTCCGGCCAGTCCATCGATCCGGACTTGAAGCTTTGTTGCTTCGTTGTCCAGGGCCTCCATTTCTTGTCGGTGCTCGGCCTCCAACCGCGTCAAGGCAAGTTCAGCCATTTTGAATTCTTCGCTCGCGAGTGCGGCGTCGCGAAGCGCTTCGGCGTGGCCGAGCTGGTGGGTAAGCACTTCAATGGAGGAGCTTAGTCCCTCCTTCCCCAGTTTCTCGATCCGGTCGTTCACATCCCGGTAGACGTCGAGGTAGCGCCGACGATATTCGGCCTCTTTTTCGCGCTGGGCGATCTCGGCCGCCTGTATCTCACGATTAATTCCGAAGGTATCTTCGGCGGAGGTCTTCTTGAGAGACACCGCTTCGAGATCGCTGCGCAGGGTTCGAAGCTCGGCCGACAGCGCCTGAATGCGGGGGGAGCGCACGACGTAGAGGAGATCTCCCCGTTTGACGTTGGCGCCGACGACCGCGTGGACTTCTTCCACCACGCCGTCGAAGGCGGATTGAATCGGATCGGCGCCGGATTCGGGGAGTAGGATGAAGGGGGCGTTAACCGTCTCGGGGTAATCAATAAAGACGGAGGCCACGACCACGATCCCGAAGAAGGTGATGAGGAGCGCCGCGATCATGCGCGCGGCGCGGAAGGGCATCTCGTAGGGAAAGAGTTCGGTGACCCTTCCGGACTTGGGGAGTTGGAGATCGTTTTCGCGTCCCGACATTGCCTAGAATCCCATCTGCTGGCCGTGCAGGTAGAAGTAGAGTCCCTTGCGTGCGATTAAGTCGTCATGGGTTCCGGTCTCCGCCACCTCGCCCTTTTCGAGGACGACGATGAGATCGGCGTTGCGAATGGTGCTCAGGCGGTGCGCGATGACCACGGCGGTCCTGTTGGACAGGATGCGGGTCAGATTCTCCTGAATTGCCCGCTCCGACTCGCTGTCGAGGGCGCTGGTGGCTTCGTCAAATATGAGGATCGGTGGATTGTTGTAGATGGCCCGGGCGATGGCGATCCGCTGGCGCTGTCCCCCGGAGATGGCGATACCGGTCTCGCCGATGCGGGTTTCATAACCCAGGGGAAAGCGCGCGATGAAATCGTGGGCATTGGCGGCCTCGGCGGCCCAGGAGGCGCGGTGGATATCGGGCTCGGGATCGCCCAGGGCGATGTTTTCGAGGATGGTGCCGTCGAAGACGTAGTTGTCCTGGAGCACGAGCCCAATGTGCTGGCGCAGGTCGCGGAAGTTGAGGGTCTTCATGTCCACGCCGTCGAAGAGCAGGGTTCCGGAGGTGGGTTCCAGGAGTCCGGCCAACAGTTTGACCAGGGTGGTCTTTCCCGAGCCGCTGCGTCCGACGACGGCCAGGGTGCGGCCCGATGGGATGTCGAGATTGATGTTGCTCAGGATGGGCGGACTGCCCTCGCCGCCGTAGTGGAAGTGGACACCGCGCAACTCCACCCGGCCTTCCAGCGAGCGGACGGGCTTCAGGTGGCTGCGGTCGCGGCCCTGCTCGGGCTCAAACTCGAAAATGTCATTGACCCGGTTCATGAGTACGCCGGACATCTGGAATTCGTCCCAGAGATTGAGCACAGTGAGGATGGGACTGTAGGTCATGGCCACGAGGGCGTTGAAGGCGACAAAACCGCCGATGGTGATCTGGCCCTGCATGACCATGTGGGCGCCCGCCCATAGGAAGAGAACGGTAGAGAGGTAGCTGACGGCCTGGACGGCGCTTTCGTAGAACATGATGGTGAAATTGCTCTTGAACTGGGTGCGCGCCAGACCGAGGAACTCGTTCAGCATGCGATCCCGGAACTGCTGCTCGCCGGCGCTCGCTTTCACGGCTTCAATGCCGCGAATGGAGTCGATCTGATGGGACTGGTAGCGCCCGAAGCTCTCTTCGATGCGGTTGAAAAGGGGCCGGAGCATGCGCCGGGAGAAATACATGAGTCCCATGTAGAAGGGCACGGTGGCGAGGAATACGAACAGCAGCGTCGCGCTGTACGCGCCCATAAGCGAGAGATAGGCCACGAGCTGCACAAACGAGAGCAGGCCCATGAGACCACTGTGGACGATAAACTCCCGGACCTGCCGGGCACCGGCGAGTCGCCGCTGGATGTCGCCAATGCGCCGGTTATTGAAGTAGCTCATGGGCAGGGCGAGCATGCTGCGCGTCAGGTGGTCGAGGATGGAGGCGTCGATGTGTACAGCGGCGAAGCTCAGCATGAATCGCTGGAGCACATTGGCGCCCAGCATGAAGCCAAGGGCGACAATCATGGCGCCCACCATGATATGAAGTGTTTCCAGGTCGCGATCGACCACAACGCGGTCCACGATGACCTGGGTGAAAACGGGCAGGAGCAATTGGAGTGCGCTGGTCACCAGCGAGAGGAGCAGGATCTGGGCGAGGGTCCACCGAAAGGGCTTGACGAAATCCAGGGCCCAGCCCCAGGTGCGCTGGCCCTCCGGGGCGTCCTCGAAGGCGGGCGTGTAATCGAAAAGGGCCGCGTAGCCGCTCCACTTCCGCAGAAACTCGGCGCGCGGAACCCGCGCGGGGCCCGAGGCGGGATTGACGATATCGACGTAGCGTTTTCCGACGCGCGCAACGACGATCCAGTGGTTTCCCTCCCAGTGGGCGATGGCGGGCATGGCGAGGTTGTCCACATCGTCGGGACCGCACTTGACCGCGCGGGCCGCCAGGCCCAGTTCATTGGCCGCGCCGACGATGGACTTGAGACTGGTGCCGTCGAGTGCGGTGTGGGCGAGCTGACGGATGCGCGGCAGACTTACCCGGCGTCCAAAGTATCGACAGATCATGCCGAGAGCTGCGGCGCCGCAGTCCATGGCGTCCACCTGGCGAATAAAGGGCACCCGTCTCCCCCACTTGCGCCCACGGCCACGCGCTGCGGGCGCTGAGCCCTTCCAGGGGCCTTTGATGTCCACGGGCGCCTCGACGGCATCGATCTCCAGGGGGCGGCTCGCGACGGATACGGGGAGCAGCTCCTGGGAGAAATCGAGGGGCACTTTGGCCTCTTCGCGAAAGGAATAGGTGGCCATTCGGGCTTCGATGGCCTGGCGGAACTCCGGGTAGGTCTCCATCAATTCCAACAGTGCTTCGCGGCTGATGGAGAGCAGGCGGCAATCGGACACCGCTTCGGCCGTGGCCGCACGGGGCACGCCGCGAATGGCGGAGAGTTCTCCGAAATAGTCTCCCGCCCGGCAGAAGGCCACACTTCTGCGCACGTGTCCTTCGTGGAGAAAGATGTGGACTCGCCCTTCTTCGATGATATAGAACTCGTGGGAGTTTTCGTCCTGGCGAACGATGAATTCACCCCGGGCAAAGGACACGGGGGAAAGACGTTCGAGGAAGGCCTGAAGGGCGGGCGCGGGGAGCTTTCCGAAGCCCGAGGTCTCGCGAAGAAAGTTGTGGACCTTGCGGTAGCGGATTCGCAGTTGCTGGAAGTGGCGCAGTTCCGGCGCTTCCGCAAGTATGCGGTGGAAATCGGCGCGTGCGAGACAGTACAGCTTGGCGTCGCTGCTGCAACGAACGCTGGCGGTTCGCGTACCCTCTTCGAGGAGGGCCATCTCCCCGAATTCGTCTCCGGGGCGCAGCATGTTGAGGGGTATTTCTTCGCCGTTCTCGCCGCGCTTGAAGACCCGTGCGCGGCCCTCGACCAGCATGTAGTAGGCGTCACCCGGGTCGCCCTCGCGGACGATGACCTCGCCGAACTTGTAATGTACGGTGCGGCAGCATGCGGCAACCCGTTCCCGTGCCCCGGGCGGAAAAAACTCGAGCAGGTTGAGACGCGCGATCATTTCGTCCCGGTCGTCGCTCATTCGCCGCCGCCCACGGTCCACACGATGTGGCGTTTTATCAGGGGTTGGAGCGCGCCATCGAGTACGGCGGCGCGAACGGTCTCATTCGTACGAGGATCGCCGAGGCTGGGCTCTGTCTTTCCGAGAAGTCGACACAGGACCATGCTGTCGCCCCAGGGGAATACGGGGAGCAACGAACCGACCGGGGTGGAAAGGGCCTGGGCGCGTATGGCGAGGGGCAGATCGCCCAGCAGCAGGGCGCCCTGATTGTAGTGACCGCCGGCTTCCCGGCAGATCTCCTCCAGGGACATGCCATCTTCGGACACACAGAGAAAGGCCTCGCGCGCGGCGGACTCGGTGGGAAAGCCGCCCAGCTCCACCCGCACGGCGACAAGGGCATCCCACTGGGTCCGGAGGGCCTCGTCGAGGCGGGCGGGGATCTGCACTACGGTGGAGAAATGGGCAAAGGCCGCATCGATCACGCGCAGCCGGGTGAACCAGGCGGCATCCAGCCCGAAGTGGTCAAGCCATGGCAGCATGCCTTCGCTCACGTCTCCGCCGAGGGTATCGAAGATTGAAGCGGGAATTCCCGCACCTTCCGCCACATCACGAGCGGCCGCCGCGCGCACGGCGAGACGTCGGCTCCAGCGGTCGCCCGCCCCCGTAAACACCGCATCGGACCAGAGGACGGCCATGGTTTCTTCATCGCGGGTGGGGTGCTTTCTGCTTGCCTTCGCCGAGAGCCCATCAAACATGGCCAGCGCGGCATCGCGCTCCAGAAAGTCGGTGAAGGCATCAACCGTCACGCCGCGCGCGGCCATCCAATTTTCCGTTGTCCGGGCGGTCCGCAATCCGAATTCGCGCCGGAACCGCTCGGAGCGGGCCTGAAGTTCCTCGTCCGAAATCTCGATGCTCTCCTCTCTGGCGCGATTGAGGGCCAGTCGGCGTCTTTTTGATTCCACGTAGTGATCGTCGAGCTCCCCCCAGAACGCCGCCGCTGTCAGAATGTGCGAAGGGGTGAAGGAGGTCGCACCGCACGAAAAGATTTCGGGCTCAACCACACTGTACTCCCATGTCTATTGCCCGCCCACGCGGCAGCGGCCTATCCCAACTGCGCGCCCGAACGCCTATCGTCACGATCCACGATACTTCCGGCCACCACCCAAGCTTGTAAAGAGTTTACAATACTCCGGGTGGAATTCCAAGACGCATCTGGCGGAGAATTACCCTATGAATCATCGATCACAGCTTTTTTCTTTAGTCTTCGGTTCCGGACTCGCGGCGCTCCTGCTCCTCCCCGGGTGTCTCGCGGGACCGGGTCGCACACGGCATACCCTTGAACACGACGGTCGGCAGCGGGAGTACCTCCTTCACCTACCGTCCGATTTCAGTTCCGCCGAGACCTGGCCGCTGGTCATTGCGCTCCACCCCTTTGCATCGACCGGCGCCATGATGGCGCGGACGACCGACTTCGATCTCATCGCCGACGAAGAAGGCTTCATCGTGTGCTACCCCAGGGGCGTGACTTTTCTGTGGAACGGCGATCCCACGGACGAAGCGAAGGGATTGCTGGTGGAGGACGCGGATGATGTGGGATTCATTGCCCGGCTGCTGGACGAGTTGATAGAAGACTATGGCGTGGATCCATCGCGGGTGTACGTCACCGGGGCATCGAACGGCGGCCTGATGGCCCAACGGCTCGCGTGCGCGCTGGGCGACCGCCTGGCCGCCGTGGCTCCGGTCATGATCACGCTGCCAGAGCGATTCCCCGATGCGTGCGAGGGCGGGTCGGCCGTGCCCATGCTGATGATTTTCGGAACCGACGACCCTTTCTTTCCGTGGGAGGGCGGCACGGTGCAGCAGGGTCCATCGAGTGCGGTCACGTATCTGTCGGCTGCGGATACGGTGAACTTCTGGGTGAATCGCAATGGCGCCGCCGCTGACGCCGAGGTGGAAGCGCTGCCGGATTTGGACCCAGACGATGGGACCCGGGTTTACAGGGAAACCCATGCCGCCGGTGTGTCTGGCGCGGCGTTCGTGTTTTACCGGGTGGAGGGCGGGGGCCACACCTGGCCGGGGAGCCGCTCGAATCTACTGGAGTCTCTCGCGGGTGTGGGACGGATCAGCCAGGATATGGATGCGAGCCGGGTGATCTGGAATTTCTTCAAAACGAAGTCGCGATGAGCGCTGAATAGCAGTGCAGAGAACGCAGGCCTTCGGCCTGCAATTCACAGCCAGGATCCGCCTCAGGCGGATGCCACATTCTTTTCGCACGTCGTCTCACAGCACCTGCCATTCGCCGGTGTCGGCGGACTTGTAGGCGGCGTCGAGGTGGCGCTGGAGTTCGGCCGCACCGGGAATGGTGAGGTGGGCCTCGGCTTTGCCGCCAATCGCGGACAGGAAGTTGTGGAGACAGGCCACGTGGGCCCGCAGCCAGCCCACGTTGCACGCGGGCGCGGGGAAGAGTCCGCCTGGTTCGGGGTAGCGGCTCACGGTCTCGATTTTCTTGTAGCCCCGATCACCGCCGATGGGCGAGCCGCTGTCGCGGCAGTCGTAGACTTCGAGCCAGTTGGGATCCATGAGGTTGAAGCGCAGGGCCCCTTTCTCGCCGTGGATCTCCACGCGGAGTTCGTCGTTGGCGCCGGTGGCGATCTTGGTGGCCTCCACACTGCCCAGCGCGCCGTCCTTCGTGCGCACCAGCAGCAGGGCCAGGTCGTCCGTCTCCACCTTCGTCATCTTGCCGGTCTCGGGGTGCATGCGCTCCGCCACGGCCGTGTGGGTCTCGCAGAAGATCTTCGCCGGGGGACCGGCCAGGAAGTTGACCAGATCGAGGACGTGGCTGCCGAGGTCGTACAGCACGCCGCCGCCCCCCTTCTCTTTGTCGAGCTTCCATTTCAGGGGCTTGTTAGGATCAGCGGAGCTGGCGTGGAGGTAGCTGGCGCGGAAGCTGTAGATCTTGCCGAGGAAACCCGACTCCACGATCTGCTTCGCTCGCATGGTGCAGGGGTAGAAGCGGTATTGCAGTGCCACCTGGGTCACGATGTCGGGCGAGGAATTCACCAGCGCCGCGACCATATCCTGGCACTCGGCGTAGCTGCTGCC
>JAEUWI010000087.1 GCA_016791475.1 Candidatus Hydrogenedentota bacterium | reverse complement strand
ATTTGGCGCTACGTCAACAGCTAACTATCTGCTACACAAACAATTGCAAAGAATCGAAAACTGGGGATCACTCAGCGATGGATCGCGGCAGGAGGCACGAAATGGAATTTGAGAAAAGCAAGAGCTTCAAGCTTCCCCGCATCGGGGCAAATGCGGAGGCGCTTCGCGCCATGGAAAGCGTCCTGGCCCAATCCGGCCCCTGTGTCTACCGCTACTACCAGGATACCTTCGATTCTCTGGACGCGCTGCTGGCGGATCGGGAGCTTCCTCTGGAGCGCATCGATCTGGATGCCCCGGCGGCGACGGTGTGCGTCGAGCGATCAAACGTGACGGTGCACCACCGCCCGGACGCCCACGACATCGTGCGCGACCTTCAGGCGGCGATACTCAAATACGAGATCACGCCTTTGGCCCGCTTGGCGGATCTTTGTCGGCTGATGCTGATGGTGGTGTTTTTTGGTGCGTGGCTTGGAAACGGCTTTGCCTTCATGATGATCACGTTCGTGGTTGGCATGCTGCTGGAGCATGCCGCCAATTCCTTGATAGTAAAAGAGCCCCTTGTGAAGTTGCCCTTCGGCATGCAGATTGACCAACGCATCTGGTGGGTGGGCGGCATGGTTGCTTTGGTCCTGGTGATGTTGGTCAAGAGCTATTTTCGGCAGGGCAGATGAGGGAGTTGGTGGCAAACGTCGATGGCCTTTACGAAAGCGGCCTGAACCACGCTCGAAAGGGCCCCATGCGGTGCCAACTGTACATTCCCAAAGTCGTCGCCCCGATGCCGAAAACGACGAGCTGCCAGAGCTTCGCGCCGTGGTTCAACAGCTCGGCGCAATCGCCCACGCGGTCGAATCCGCCAAGACCGAGATAGAGACCGTTGGCGATGAGGGAGAACCCCGCGAAGTAGCGCAGGGCGTGCTGAACAGGACGACGCAGGTGGCGCGAAAGCCCGAGGAGCAACGCCGCGAAGACCGCGCCGCCAGCCGCCCCTGCCCACGCAACGACGAGTGGGTGGGGGTTCTCGATATAGATGGTCTGGGAAAAGCCGAACAGGGGAAAATGGACTTTCTCGACCAGACCACCGGTCAACCATGCGGTGACACAGTGGCCCAATTCGTGCATGGCCATCATGCCGTACCACGACGTGATGGTTACGACGAGTAGTCTGCCGAGTTGACGTATCATGGTCTTGGTGGCTTCATTGCGAAACCCCTTCAAATAACGCGGGTTATCTGACTGCACGCCATTCCATCGACCATAAGCTACCGTCCGCCCGAGGCGGACCGCGTATGGGTGGCACCCGGCGTCAGCTTACGGTCGCTCGGTCGCACATCAACTCCAAACATTCGCGTCCATTCGCGTCCATTCGCCGTTCAGCCTCACCCGTCCCTTACTTCAACACATACCCCTCGGCCAGCGCCGAGAATTCCTTCACCTGCGACTGCTCCCAGGCTTCGTCTCTACCAAGCACTCGGGCAAGTATCCTTGCCACCTTCGGCGCGGCTTCGATGCTGGCGCGGGCGTTGAGCAGGAGACAACGCGTGCGGCGGGACAGAGCGTCCTCCACCGTGCGGGCCATTTCTTCGCGGGCGCCCCAGGCGATTTCCGCGCCGGAGATATTCAGCGCGGGGTGGATGGGGGCTCCCCAGGTACCATCTTCTCGAATCAACGCGTGTATTTTTGGCGCGTCGCTGCCGTAGAGGCCGAGGGGTCCGAGTTCTTCGGTGTTCTGGTGCCAGCCGTGGATGTTGAGTCCTTTCGTGGCGCAGGGGCGCTCTTCGAGGCCAGCGAGTTCCGCCGCCTGATCGACGGTATCTTCCGCCATACGTCGGTAGGTGGTCCATTTGCCGCCGGTGATGGTGACGAGGCCGCCTTTGGAAATGGTGAGGCTGTGATCGCGGGAGAGGGCGGCGGTATTCTCTTCTCCCCCATTGCCCACGAGGGGGCGGATGCCGGTGAAGACGCTGCGCACATCGGCGCGGCTGGGATCCTTGCGGAGGTAGCGCGCGGCGTGCTTCATGATGAAGACGATCTCCTCTTCCTGCGCCACTGGTTCCTCGGGGAGGCTGTCGATGGGCGTGTCGGTGGTGCCGATAATCACGTGGCCGTGCCAGGGCACGGCGAAGAATACGCGGCCGTCGTCGGTGTGCGGCACGGCGATGGCGCTGTGCCCCGGCAGGAATTCACCGGGCAGGACGAGGTGCACGCCCTGGCTGGGCTTCACCATGGGCGGCAGATCGGCATTCTCCATCTGGCGCACGGCATCGCAGAAGGGGCCGGTGGCATTGATCACCACCTTGGCGTTGAGCGTGTAGTGCTTGCCGGTCTCGCGGTCTTCCGCCTCCACGCCCGTCACGTAACCGTCTTTCAGGATCAGCCCTGCGGCGTTGACATAGTTCAGCATCACCGCGCCCTGCTCGGCGGCGGTCTTCGCCATGTTGATGGCCAGGCGCGCGTCGTCGAACTGGCCGTCGTGGTAGACCACGCCACCGCGGAGCCCTTCCGTCTCGATGGTGGGCAGGCGCTTGATGGTATCCTCGCGGGAGAGGTTGCGCGAATCGCCAAAGCCATATTTGCCCGCGAGCATGTCGTAGACACGCATACCGATACCGTAGAAGGGACCTTCCCACCAGTCGTAGGTGGGCACGACAAAGGGCAGGTCGTGGACGAGGTGTGGCGCGTTGCGGCGCATGATGCCGCGCTCTTTCAGGGCCTCCATGACGAGGGAAATATTGCCCTGGCGCAGGTAGCGCACTCCGCCGTGGATTAGCTTGGTGCTGCGGCTGGAGGTGCCCTTGGCAAAGTCGGAGCGTTCGATGAGCACCGTCTTGTAGCCGCGCGACGCGGCATCGATGGCCGTGCCGAGGCCCGTGGCGCCGCCGCCGATGATGATCATGTCCCAGGGTTTGCTGCCGTGCTCTTCGAGCAGGGCGATCATGTCTTCACGTTTCATGGTGGATTCCGAATTTCTTAGTAGCTCGCAGTCGCGCGATGGGTCTTATGGGTCTTATGGGTCTTATGGGTCTTATGGGTCTTATGGGTCTTATGGGTCTTATGGGTCTTATGGGGCTTATGGGGCTTATGGGGCTTATGGGGCTTATGGGGCTTATGGGGCTTATGGGGCTTATGGGACCCTATGGGGTTGGGGCTTGGATCGTTTTGGCCCATACGCCCCTGTCATTGCCGCGCAGTTCAATGTTCTTCCCAGTCTTTTGCCCGTTCCAGGGCTTTTTCCCAGCCTCTGCGGGCGGCGTCGCGCTCGGCAGCGGCCAACTCGGGCGTGAATATCCTTTCCGCTTGCCATTGCGCCGCCAAGGTCTCGCGATCGGGCCAGAAGCCCACGGCGAGGCCCGCGAGGTAGGCCGCGCCGAGGGCCGTGGTCTCCAGCACGGCGGTGCGCACCACCGGGGCCTGCAAAATATCCGCCTGGATCTGCATGAGCAGATTGTTCGCCGCCGCGCCGCCGTCCACGCGCAGTTCCTTCACGGGTGTGCCCGCGTCGGCCTCCATGGCGCGGAGCACGTCCGCCGACTGCCACGCAATCGCCTCCAGCGCGGCCCGGGCGATGTGGGCCTTGTTTGCGCCGCGCGTTAGCCCGAGGATCGCGCCTCGGGCATATTGATCCCAATGGGGCGCGCCGAGGCCGGTGAAGGCGGGCACGAGGTAGACGCCGCCACTGTCGGGCACACTTGCGGCCAGCCCCTCGATCTCGGAGGACTTCTGGATCATGCCCAGTTCATCGCGCAGCCATTGGACCACGGCGCCGCCGATGAAGACGCTGCCCTCCAGAGCATATTCGAGTCTGCCCCCGAGGCGCCAGGCCACGGTGGTGAGGAGGTTGTTCTTCGATGCCACGGCCTCCGTCCCCGTGTGAAGCAGCATGAAGCAGCCGGTGCCGTAGGTGTTCTTCGCCATACCGGGGCGGATGCATTGCTGGCCGAAGAGGGCCGCCTGCTGGTCGCCCGCGATCCCCGCAACAGGCACGGGCGCGCCGAGGAGCCCGGCGTCGGTCTCGCCGTAGACCGCGCTCGAATCGCGCACCTCGGGAAGAATGCTCCGGGGGATATTCAACAGTGCGAGGAGTTCGTCATCCCAGTCGCCCGTATGAATGTTGAAGAGGAGTGTGCGGGATGCGTTGCTCGCATCGGTGAGGTGGCACCGCCCTCCGGTAAGATTCCAGATCAGCCAGGAATCGATGGTTCCGAAAGCCAACTCGCCCTGCTCAGCGCGGGTGCGGGCGCCCTCCACATTGTCCAGGACCCAGGCGAGCTTCGTGCCGGAGAAATAGGCATCCAGTACGAGCCCGGTCCTACGCTGGATTAGATCGCCATGACCGGCGGCGCGCAGGCTGTCGCAGTGCTCGGCCGTGCGGCGGTCCTGCCAGACGATGGCGTTGCAGACCGGCTCGCCGGTGGCGCGATCCCACACGACGGTTGTTTCGCGCTGGTTCGTGATGCCGATGGCGGCTATTGCTTCCGGCGAAACGCCATGCTCGGCGAGGACCTGGCGAGACACGGCGAGCTGGGTATTCCAGATTTCGGCCGCGTCGTGCTCCACCCAACCGGGCCGGGGGTAGATCTGGCGAAATTCGCGCTGCGCCACGGCGCAAATTCGCCCCGCCGCGTCGACAAGCAGTGATCGGGAGCTTGTGGTTCCCTGGTCCATGGAGAGAATAAATTGCATGGCATGTTTCCCGACGGTCCACCGCCCGATGGCGCCGGGCGGCCGTTAACATCTTCCGGGAAACACGATACACCGCCGGGGCCCTCCGGGGCCAGCTACTTCCTGCCGCGCACCATGGCCAGGATGGCGGCCGGGGGGATATCGTAGGGCGTAGTCTTCGACGCGAAGCATTTCTTCGCGAGCGCAACGATGTCGGACTCTTTGAGGCCCGCCGCCCTGGCTTCGGCCACCACCTCGTGCATCTTGCAGACGATCTCCCGGTAGCACTCGGCCTGGCATTTCTCGCCAACGCCTTCTTTAATGAAGATGCCCATGCCGCGCCGTGTGTAAACGAGCCCCATGATTTCCAGGTCGCGGTAGGCCTTGGCCACGGTGTTGGGATTGATGTTCAGCTTCTCGGCGACCGCGCGTACGGTGGGCAGTTTATCTCCCGCCTTGAGGTCGCCCGAGGCAATAGCGAAACGAACCTCATTCTCGATTTGCGCAAAGACCGCCACGTCGCTCTGCAGGTTGATTCGTTCAAGCATGGCCATTCCTTTGTGATTGAAGGCACGTTGTACCTGCTGCCAGATCCGCCGCTGCCCAGCGGCACATGGACATTATAGTAAGACGAGCACGAAAAAGCTACCCCAATATTTACTATTTGACTGCCTGTACGCATCGTGAAAGACAGCGGCCCTTCCGCCCGGGGCGCCCGCGCGGCCAAAACAAAAACAGGCCGCGGGGGCACGTGGTGCCTCGCAGCCTGTATATGGGTGATTTATGGTGCCGGAGAGAGGACTTGAACCTCCACGCCCTTGCGAGCACATGGACCTGAACCATGCGTGTCTGCCATTTCACCACTCCGGCGAAGGACCGATAGTGTATCGCAAACCGGAGGGACGATTCAATTTTTTGATCGCATTTGATGATGCGTTCTTAAATGGGGCTCGCGGATGGCGCGGACGTTGTGGACAGCGTGTACGAGGCGGACGCAAGTGTCCCGGCGATGGCGCCGCCCGCTTTGGTTGGTGCACAATACCCCCATGCCCGCCATGTCCTTGCCCGTTTTCATCCTCACCCGCCACACGCGGGATACCTCCCAGGGCCTCACGCTGCGCTACTGGGCCGCCGGCGTCGATGGACCGGTGTTGCTGGAGTTCACGGGACAGGAGGGGGTGTTTTTCGTTCGTCGCGACGTACCCGCCGCGGCGGACCGCCGTGCCAATGTAGCCCTGGCAACGCTGGAGGGCGCGCCGGTGGACGCGCTCTACTTTCGTTCCACCCGCGCACTCCAGGAATCGCGCAAAGCGTTGAGCGGTTCGGAGTGCGGCGCCTGCGAGTCGGATATTCGCCCGGCGGATCGATTTCTCATGGAACGCTTCATCACCGGGCCCGTGCTGGTGCAGGGCGAAGCCACGGCGCGGCGCGGCTACCGAGTATTTGTCAATCCCGCCGTGAGCGCCGCAAGCCATAATCCGACGCTCCGCGCGGCTTCCATCGATATCGAAACCGAGGGACTCGACGGCGCGCTCTACTCCATCGCGGCGCGTTGCGGTGAATCGGGCGTCGTGTATGTCGTTGGGGCGGGCGAAAACACGGAGGCCTTCCGATTCCTTCCCGACGAGCGGGCCGTGCTGCTGGCCTTTTTTGAATGGATCCGCGCGACAGACCCGGATTTGCTCATCGGATGGAACGTGATCGGCTTCGACCTCTTGTTTCTGGCCGATCGATGCCGCACTCTCAAGATCCCTTTCGCCCTTGGCCGTGATGGAGAGATTGGTCGGATCTATCCGGGCGAACGGGCACGCCAGCCGGCCCGAGCCGACATCCCCGGCCGCATGGTGATCGACGGTATCCCCGCGCTGCGAACGGCGGGTTATGGCTTCGAAGACTTCAGCCTCGAAAGTGTGGGGCGGGAGTTGCTCGGGCGTGGGAAACTTATCGCGCCTGGGGAAGACCGCGTCGCCGAGATCAACCGCCTCTATCGCGAAGACAGAGTCCAGCTTGCGGCGTACAACCTGGAAGACTGCGATCTCGTGCGGGACATTTTCGAGGCGACGGCGCTGGTGCCCTTCCTGGTGGCGCGCGCCACGCTGACGGGTCTCACCATGGATCGCATGCCCGGCTCCATTGCGGCCTTCGAGTTTCTCTATCTGCCGCGTCTGCACCGGCGGGGCTTCGTCGCGCCCGATGTGAAGGAACGGCCCGAGGCCAATCCCAACCCCGGCGGGTACGTGCTGGATTCGTCTCCAGGCCTCTACGCCAACGTGCTGGTCTTCGATTTCAAGAGCCTGTACCCGAGCATCATCCGCACCTTTCACATCGATCCCCTCGCGTTGTATCAGCCGGGCGAGAATCCCATCCCCGGCTTTCACGGCGGCGCGTTTTCGCGCGACGCCACGATTCTTGGCGGCTTGATCGAGACCCTGTGGGCCGCGCGG
This sequence comes from Candidatus Hydrogenedentota bacterium, assembly GCA_016791475.1. Taxonomy (NCBI): domain Bacteria; kingdom Pseudomonadati; phylum Candidatus Hydrogenedentota; species Candidatus Hydrogenedentota bacterium. The sequence goes on along the minus strand of JAEUWI010000087.1, from coordinate 14,952 downwards.
GAACAGGCGAAGCGCGAGAAGGATCAATCGCTGAATCTGGCGACGAAGATCCTGATGAACGCCTTCTACGGCGTCCTGGGCACACCCGCGTGCCGCTTTTACAGTCCCAAGCTCGCCAGCTCCATCACGCGCCGGAGCCACGAGATCCTGACGCGCACCAAGGGTCAGATCGAGGCGCGGGGCCATCCGGTAATCTACGGCGACACCGACAGCCTGTTTGTAGCCCTGGGCGCGGGGTATACCGAGGAACAGGCACTCGAGATCGGTCGTTCCCTCGCGCCTGCGATAAATACCTGGTGGGCCGAGACGATCCGGGTGGAGTTCGGAATCGAATCCTTTCTCGAACTTCAATTCGAGACCTGCTACCTCAAGTTTCTCATGCCCACGATACGGGGCTCTTCCGTTGGCACGAAGAAACGCTACGCGGGCCTGCGCCGGGAAAGCGATGGGGCGCTCGGCGTCAACTTTCGCGGGCTGGAGAGCGTGCGCACGGATTGGACACCCCTGGCGCGCCAGTTCCAGCGCGAGCTATACCGCCGCGTATTCATGGACGAGCCCTGGGAGGATTATGTATTCGAAACCGCGCGTGATCTCCTCGCCGGCAAACTCGATGACCTGCTGATCTATCGCAAGCGCCTGCGCAAGGACATGGCCGAGTACACGAAGAACGTCCCGCCGCAAGTACAGGCCGCGCGCAAGCTGGCGAGCTTCCACGGCTCGGTCATTCACTATGTCATCACGCTCCACGGCCCCGAGCCCGTGCAGGATCGCAAGAGCCCCATCGACTATGGGCACTACCTGAACAATCAACTCGCTCCCGTGGCCGACGCGATCCTCGCTTTCTGCGGAACGAGCTTCAGCCGGATTACGGATCCGCAGTTGTGGCTGTTTGACTAAGGGCCGGGTATGACTGAGACACTGAATCGCAAGGAGCGCAAAGAATCTCCATTCTTTGCGCTCCGTGCGTACTATCGCGGCTAAACTATGGTCTATCGCGTGCTCAGTCGCGACGGCTCATCCGGCTCCACCCGACGAGGCCCAGTCCCGCCACGGCAAACATGAGCAGGTCCCCGCGCACATTGCGGGCCTCCCGCTGGAGCGCCTTTGCCGGATTGCATCCATTGCCTTCACCTTCGCCTTCGCCTTCGCCTTCACCTTCGCCTTCGCCTTCACCTTCACCTTCACCTTCACCTTCACCTTCACCTTCGCCTTCGCCTTCGCCTTCACCTTCGCCTTCGCCTTCACCTTCGCCTTCCCCCGCTTCCGGGGTCAGGCTGGCTTCCGCCGTGTTGCCATAAGCGCCCTGATTCACGCGTCCGCCATTGGGTTCCTCTTCATTTGCAAAGCTATCCGCGGGATCACCCGCATCGATGCTCGGACTCGTCGCGGCATCCACGACGAAGGCGCCCGCGCCGCCATTGGCCGCGGGATCCCAGCGTCCTTCGGTGGACTGGAGATGAAAATCATTCATGGCCATATCGGCAAAGAGGGGATCTGCCGATATGTTCCCCGTCCCGGCGATAGCTTCGGCACTGTTGCTATAGGTTGCCGCGAGTGTGGAGCCGGGCAGCACATAGACTTCGTCGTCGCCATTGCCCCAGAGGATACTGTTGCGCATGGTCACTTCGGACAGGCCTTCGATTAGCAGCCCGTTGCCGCCGACATAGGTTTCAGCCGCCGTATTGGCCGCGATGGTGCAGTTGATGATGGTAACGTTCGAGCCCGTCGGCACGCCCTCCACTTCGCCGCCGTCCACGTAGACGGCTCCGCCGCTGGCCTGTCCGGGGTTTACTTCATTGCCGTAGATCAGTTCGTTTTCCAGCACGGCGGTTGCCGCTTCGTCAACAAAAACGCCAGCACCCTGACCAGCGGCGAAGTTGCTGAACACTTCGTTGAACGACAGGTAGGCGGTATTGCCTGAATTGAAGACCATAATGCCACCGCCCCAGCCGTAGCCGAGAGCGCGGCCGATCTCGTTCTCGAAGACCCGGTTGCCCGTGATCACCGCGCTGGGGGCTCCGACGTAGATACCGCCGCCGTGATCGCCCACGGCAACGTTGCCGCGGACCGTGTTGTTTCGAATGATCACCGTGCCGCGCACGGCGGATATACCCGCGCCCCGCCCCGCCGTGTTCTCGCTGATGTCGTTGTCTTCGATGGTGATGGTCGCCGCGTCGGACGCGATGCCGCCGCCGAAGGACTCAAGATCGCCCCGCCGGGCATCGTTCCCCTGTATGGTGTTGTTGCGGATGACGGGGGCGCCGTTGCGCGCGAAGATGCCGCCGCCGCTCGAGCGGAACGCGTCGGTGGTGCTGCCGCCACCGCCGGTGATGCGGAAACCGTCCACCACACTCTCGCCGGCCTCCAACAGGGAGATCACCGACTCCGCCCCGGTGCCGCTCAACTCGGTAATATTGGCTTCCGGATCCCGGCTGACGAAATCGCCGGCCGTGGCGGTGTCATACTGGACCGTTGACCCGCCGGCGTAGCCGCCAAGGAGTTGCACGGCCTTGTTCATGACGAGCACGTCTTCGTTATACGTGCCGGTGGCCACCCGCACCTCTTCGCCTTCGGCGGCGGCGTCCACCGCGGCCTGGACCGTTCGATAGGGGTTCAGGGTGGAGCCATTTTCGGTACCGGTCTGGTTTCGGGAATCCACGTGGACCTGCGCGGAGGCGCCACCCACGAGGAGCAATCCCGCAGTTACAAACGAGAAATTCATGAGTGTACGCATTTTCAAGGGGTTCTCCACGTTGAGGTAAATTGTGCCGGCGTGCCTGTTTCCGCCCTGCGTGCTTGAACTCTACCACGAAAGTGTCAAAAGGTTATAGTGTTCTGGTGGATGGGGATAAGCCCTTCCCCGATGCGCCGACCCCGTCGGGGTCCAATTATCGTGCTGGACCGAGAGGTGTTGTTCCGTGACCATTCTTTGCAATCTCTTACCGTGCCTTTGCGCCCTTGCGGGCTCCGCGTTCGCCGCGCCCGCCCCGATCATCACGCACGTGGTGGAAGGCCCCTGCCAGCCCGGCCCCGTTCCCGTGGAGATCCTGAAGCCGGACACCCTGGTGTCTGGAAAGAGCTACCCCGTGCTCTACATCCTTCCCGTGGCCGCCGGCGTCACAAGCCGTTGGGGCAGCGGGATTCAGGAAGCGGCCAAAGGAGATGTGGCGAACCGTTACGGTGTAATTTGTGTGGCCCCGGCCTTTTCGGCCACGCCTTGGTTTGCCGATCATCCGACGGATCCGGCGCTCCGTCAGGAGAGCCATTTCATCGACGTGGTAATCCCGTGGGTGGAGGCCCACTACCCGGTGGAGCGTGCGCGCGCCGGACGGCTCCTCCTGGGTTTCAGCAAGTCGGGTTACGGTGCGGTGATGCTGCTCCTGCGCCATCCGGACTTATTCGAGCGGGCTGTGGCGTGGGACGCCCCGCTGGGTAAAACGGCGCCGGATCAGTTCAACATGATCGACGTCTTCGGCACGGCGGAGCACTTCACCGCCTATTCAATCCCAGGACTGCTGGAGCAGCGCGCGGCAGCGTTGAAGGATGGCCCGCCGCGTATCTATCTGATGCCGGATCGTGAAGGCGATCACAAGATGGACGATGTGAAGGCGCAATTGGAGCGATTGGAAATCCCCCACGAGGTCGAATACACCTCGGGGCTTGCACATCGCTGGGACAGCGGCTGGGTTTCGCGCGCGGTGGCCCTGGCGATTCTGGGGGCCGCCGCACCGGCGGAACCTGAAATCAGCGCCGGGGCAACCCCGGCCCCTCGATGAACTGCTCGAAGCGCTCGCCATCCCAGATGGTATGGCTGCGGTGGTCGATCCAGTCGCCGGTGTTGATGTAAGTGCCTGTTCCCCGCGAAGTCTCGATGCTTTCGTGCACCGGCGCGTGGGCATGGCCGCAGAGCACCACATCCGCCTCGCCCCGATCCAGCACACCGGTGGCGTAACGCCGCAGCGAAGTGGCCTCCGGTCCCGTGTAGGGATCTTTGGTGCCCAGATAGGTGCGGCTGCCGTGGCTCACGCCCCGGGCGATGGCCATGGCCCAGTCGGGATGAATCAGACGAAAAGCCCCGACCACGAATGGGTTCCGCGCGAACTTCTTGTAGGCCCGATAGCTCCGGTCCTCGGGGTTGATCCCGTCGCCGTGAACGAGATGTCCGCGCAGTTCGCCGAAGCGGTGCTCCATGATATTGGGGTGGATGTGAAACCCCAGCTCGTCGCGGAGAAAACGGCCGCCCCAGAAGTCATGATTGCCGCAAATCAGGTGCAGCTCCATTCCTCCGTCACGCAAATCGGCGAAGGCCCGCAGCACCTCAAAGAAATCGGAGAAGACGACGTTCTTATACTCGAACCAGAAATCAAAGAGATCCCCGAGGCAGATGATCCGTTCGAATTCCCCGTCCTGGAAACGTCGAAGGAAATCCACGAACTCCCGGTGCCGCTCCCGGTCCTCGGGAATAGCCTTCAAGTGGACATCGCTGAAAATGAGGGTTTTCTTCACGCAGGGAGCATCCTATGCGGCAGGCCATCGAAGTTCAGGGTTTGCGGGGACGGCAAGAATGCCACGTCGCAACGATTGGGAGCGCCCGATACGTTACAGCAACCCGAAGCTGCTCAAGGGCCAGATGCGCAGAACGGCGCGACCAATAATCTGGTCTTCCTCCACCGCCTCGAAACTCCGGCTGTCCTTGCTCACGCTGCGGTGATCGCCCAGCACATAGTACTCGCCGGCGTCGAGATAGACAGGGTCGCGCACATCGGGCGAGTGCTGCTCTTCGGTGACGAGATAGGGTTCGTCCAGCTTGCGGTTGTTCACGTAGACCGAGCCCCGATCAAAGATCACTTTGACGCTGTCCGGGGCGGGCTGGTCCTTGTGCACTTCACGGGCGTCTACGGTGTTGTCGGACTCGGAGAGCGGCGGTCCCTGGGCAATTACGCGTTTGATATAGCGCTTGTTGCTTTCCACGGTACTCTCGAATACGACGATATCCCCATCGTCGAGGGGGTGAAATCCGCCGATCAGCGGCAGACTTGCGAGTTTGGTGGGCAGCTTGAACACGAGAATGCGTTCGCGGTCTTCCAGCGTGGGAATCATGGAATCCCCCTGAACCTCATAGCCCTCAATGACAAAGGCCTTCAAGCCCCAGAATACGATCAGAAACAGCACCACCATTTTGATTAGTTCGGTGACATCCCGTTTCATTTCCTGGCGGGGTTGCAGGTCGCCGGAGGGCGCATTGCCGAGCTGGGCATCTTCTGAAGACATGTCTATCCTTGTCCCAAGGGGTTATATGGTCGAAATGTACCACGGCGCAACGAATTCCGCAAGTCCGCCATGGACTGGATGGGATCCTGGAACTCCGTGGCGTAACGGCCCACATCCTCCAGCCGGTGGGCGTCGCTGGACGCCGTCTTTCTCCGCCCGAGGTCGTCGGCCAGCTTTTCCGCCAGTCGCTGCTCGTGGGAGGCGAGGTTTACGCTCTTTACTTCCAGGGCCTCAAAGGGCATGTCGAATATTCGCTCATCGAAAGGGATCGCGGCCCGAGTCGGATGGGCCGCGATGCACACCGCGCCCATCGACTGCGCCTTTGCCAGCATCGCTTCCGGCTGCCCGCCCGGCACAAACTCCTTCACCTGCTCGGGCTCAAGCCCGTAGATCAGGATATCGCCGCGGGCGGAACTATATTCGAATGCCGCCATCACGAGGAATCCGGGATGGCCCGAGGCCGCCACCAGCGCCGCCAGCTCCTCCGGTGTCCACTGGTAGTGGTGTTCGGTGATCACCAGTCCATCCAACCCGGCTTTCACGGCGCGATCAATGAGCCGGGACTCGTCGATTATGCTGCACGCGGAGTGCCGCCGGGTATGGAGATGGAGGTCGATGATCAATCCCATAGCAGTACCAGTGGCATTCCTTCCCGTTACACGTTCAGGCTTCCAGCCCCAGGCCCAGGGCGGCGATAACCGGCGATCCCTTGACGTAGCGGGGCATGATGATTTCCAGGTCCTTGGTCACAAACTGCCGGACCACAAAAAGCGCGGCGGCGGGGTGTTCGTAGGCCAGTTCCTTGATATATTGCCACCATTCGCCGTCGGGGATATCCCGGCCCAGGAGCACTTTCGGGATATCGGCGGGATCGTCCTCGGCCTGAAGGGCCTTGATCTCGTCCGCCAGCGCAACCTGCTCCGCACGGTTGGCCTGACGTTCCAGGCGCGCCCCGATGGAGGCCACGAGTTTGCAGGCGTCGGCGTAACGGGCCACAAAGGCGTCCCACTGGGGATCCACCTGGCGGACCAGCTCGGCGAGAAAACTCAGGCGCAGAGGAAGGGGCCGCTCCTCCAGGCGGGCGGCAATCCGGGGGTTCAACAGGAGGTAGCTCAGGGCAATTCCGACATGAATTTCCGGTGCCTGAAGGGCCACCGCGTCTTCCGGCCGGCGAGGGTAGTCCGCGTGGAGCAACTGAGCCCTGCTCTGGTAATTGGGCGAGGTCGGCATGGGCTCGGGAAAGGCCGCGTAGTCATAGTCCAGCCCGACCGCGATGCGATAGCCACGGACGGCCGTGGCAATGTCGTTGGCGGACAGGGCCGCGTCGGCCTCGTCCAGATAGGCTTCCTGCATGCGCGAACGGATGCGTAGGAGCTCATAGGCCTGGGCCGCGGCCTTGTACTTGCCGAGGCGCACGGCGTTGTCCGCCAGCAGGGTCACCAGGGGTGCGGGGAGCTGGGGCGGTCCCTTTTTCTCCAGTTCGTGCTTGACCTGTTCCTGGACCTCGGGGTGTTTTACCTGCTCCAGCGCTTCGCGGAAGCGATCGCCCTCGGTCGACTGCGGCACCAGATAGGCGTACTTGTCCGCGGCGATATCCTCGGACGAATAGTCCCGGAGGGGGGAATAGGAAATGAACAGGAAACGGAGATTGACAATATCCCCTTCGGCCACGGCTTTGGCCAGGCACTTATTGATAATATCCGGTGTTACCGGCGCCTTTTCGGCGACTTTCTTTTTCGCCATCAGACGGCGCTCCCTTGCTTCAACATGCTCTGCACCAAGGATTTACGCTCGTCCCAATTCAGATCCGGCTTCGTGACCTCGTAGTAGGGAAGGCGCTCCTGGATCTGGTGATAAACCCGCTGGCGAAAGTGGCGCAACACCCGGCTGGCATGGCGCTCGTGGGCACGGCTCCAATGGCTGGCCTCCACGCATTCCTTGTCGCGGCCGGCCTGAAGCACAAGTTCTTCCATATATCGGGAAAGGAAGTGGCGCAGGGCCGCATCGAATTTCCGTCGGCAGGTATCCAGCTCGGGGGAATTCGATTCGGCGGCCTTCTGCCAGGCATCTTCGAGGGCAATCACCGCGGCGCGGTCGTCCGCGTAACGCTGGCGTAAGTCATTGTCCCGCAAGATGTAAAATGCCGCGTTGTGCTTGGCGATATCCAGCAGGAAGGCATCCCGGCGGCTCTCGGTGATCTGAACGCGGCTGATTTCCAGCAGCAGGTTCTTGATCAACCGCTTGTAATTGTTGCGCACTTCGCCGGGCTTGCAGTCCTCGCCCAGCTCCAGTACTTCAAAATAGTTTACGTATCCATCGTCAATCATCGATACAGTACTCCGAGTAAACGGTGATTGTACCCCGAAGGCATGGGGGGGCTCAACTGTGCTATCATATGCTTGCAAGGCGCGCGCCCCGGGCAGGGGCCGCCTGAACGGATACAGTCGAAGGAGTTGGATTCCCGTGGCGGAATATATCGGCACGCCGGGGCAGGGCGCGGCACTGAAGGATAAGCAGAAGCTCAGCCGTCCCAGGCGCTATAAAGTCCTTTTGTTGAACGATAACTACACCACGATGGAATTTGTGGTGGATATACTCATGCAGGTTTTCCGGCGCACCCACCAGGAAGCGGTGAACATCATGCTGAGTGTGCATGAGAATGGTTCCGGCGTGGCGGGTGTATATGTGAAAGACGTCGCCGAAACGAAGATTAAGACCGTCCACGAGATGGCGCGGGATCATGAATTTCCGCTCCGTTGCACGATGGAACAGGAATAGTTTGCGCAACATGCCAGATTTCGAGGTGCCCGATCCATGATCAGCAAGGAATTTGAAGTCACCCTGGGCCAGGCCCTCAAAGAGGCCCGGGAAAGGCGCCACGAGTACCTCTGCAACGAGCATGTCCTTTTTGCCATGCTCCATGACCGGCGCGGCTCGGAAATCCTCCGCGCCTGCGGCGGCAATCTCGCCCATCTCGAGCGCCAGCTCGAAGAATTCTTCCGCGAAGAACTCGAAGCAGTCCCGGAAGGCGAAGATCTGGTCCTGCAGCAGACGCCCGCCTTCGAACGCCTGATCGAGCGCGCCATCCTGCATGTGCAGTTCTCGGGTCGGGATGCGGTGGACTCGGGCGACATACTCGCGGCCATGCTGGAAGAAGACGATTCCCACGCATCGTGGATCCTGCAGGAAGACGGAATCGCCCGGCTGGACGTGTTGAACTATATTTCCCATGGCATTACCGCCGACGGCTCGGAGTACATGGGCGATGATTCCGAGTTCGATGACGAAGACGAGGAGGGCGCGCCGAAACGCAGCGCGCTGGAATCCTTCACGGAAAATCTAAATGAGAAGGCGGCCCGGGGCGGCATCGATCCCCTCATCGGGCGGGAAGAGGAACTGCGCAGGACCGTGCGCGTCTTGTGCCGTCGGCGGAAGAACAATCCGATCTTCGTGGGCGAACCGGGCGTGGGCAAGACGGCGCTGGCCGAGGGCCTCGCGCTGGCGATTCACGAAGGGCGCGTACCGAAGTACCTGGCCGATGTGGAAATTGTGTCGCTGGATCTGGCCGGCATGCTGGCGGGCACTAAATTCCGGGGCGACTTCGAGCAGCGCCTGAAAGCCGTGCTCAAGGAACTGCAGAACCAGAGCCACATCGTTCTGTATATCGACGAAATCCACACCCTCGTGGGGGCCGGAGCCACCACGGAATCCACCATGGACGCCTCCACTATCCTGAAGCCCATGCTGGCGTCGGGCGAGCTCCGTTGTATCGGTTCCACGACCTATGAAGAGTACAAGAACCATTTCGAGAAGGATCGGGGCCTAAGCCGCCGCTTCCAGAAGATCGACATAAACGAGCCCAGCGTGCCGGAGACGATCCGCATTCTCCGAGGCCTTAAAGCCAAGTATGAAGAGCACCACGGCATCCTGTACACCGACAGCGCCATCCGCGCCGCCGCAGAACTCTCGGCGAAACACATCAATGACCGCTTCCTGCCCGACAAGGCCATCGACGTCATCGACGAAGCCGGGGCGAGTGTGAAACTGGAAGGCGGCGCCGATCGCAAGACGATCCGGCCCCAGGATATCGAAAAGATCATCGCGGAAATCGCCCGCATCCCCGCCCGGAGTGTTTCTTCTTCCGACAAGGAAAAGCTGGGCACCCTGGACTACGAGTTGAAGAACGTGGTCTTCGGACAGGACGACGCCATCACCCAAATCACCCGGGCCATCAAGCGCTCACGCGCGGGACTCGGTCGGGCCGACAAGCCTATCGGCTGTTTTCTCTTCACGGGCCCCACGGGCGTCGGCAAGACCGAAGTGGCCAAGCAACTCGCCAGTATCCTGGGCAACCACTTCGCCCGATACGACATGAGCGAGTACATGGAGAAACACGCCGTGTCGCGCCTCATCGGTGCGCCTCCCGGCTATGTGGGCTTTGACCAGGGGGGACTGCTGGTCGACGAGATCCGCAGAAATCCCTACACCGTACTGCTGCTGGACGAACTCGAGAAGGCCCACCCGGACATCTACAGCGTGCTCCTCCAAGTTATGGACAACGCCAGCCTCACGGACAACATGGGCAAGAAGGCCGACTTCCGCAATGTCATTCTCATCATGACATCCAACGCCGGCGCGCGCGAACTCGCCTCTTCCACCATCGGCTTTCAGGCGGCCGAAAACGACAGCCGCCACAAGAGCATGAAAGCGGTGGAAAAGGCGTTCACACCGGAATTCCGCAATCGCCTCGACGCCATTGTCCCCTTCAACGCCCTGCCGATGGATATCATCGAGCAGGTGGTGGACAAGTTCATTCTCCAACTGCAAAAGCAGCTCGCGGCGCGCAAGGTCACCCTGGCCATCACCCCGGCGGCGCGGCAGTGGCTGGCCACCAAAGGGTACGACGACAAGTTCGGTGCACGCCCCCTGGCCCGCCTCATCGGCAGCGAAATCGAGACGCCGCTGGCCGACGAGTTGCTCTTCGGGCGCCTGGAAAAGGGCGGCAAGGTGACGGTCGAAGTGCTGGATGACGCCATAACCTTTACCTACCCCGACTGAAAGGCGCTCCAAATTTGAGCGCCCGAGGGTGTCAGAAATTGGTCGATTTCCCTTGCCCTGAACGCGCCATAACGCCATAATACGGCGGTTGGGCGGATGGTCCGTGGCGGACCGGCCGCAGGGACCCCGTCAGGCACGCGGTCCGGATCACAGAAGCGCCGGTTCACGGGGGGAGCCAACCCACGCGCACCCAGATAGCAAACGGGAGAAGTGTTTCATCGTGAAGACCAAGTTCCACAAGACCGCCGGGGGCGTTGTCATCAACAGCAACCATGAAGTGCTCGTGATCGTCCGCGACATCGAACGCGATGGAATCCTGGTCCACGAAGTGCGCCTGCCCAAAGGTCACATCGATCCCGGCGAGTCTGCGGAAAAGGCGGCCATGCGGGAGGTCTGCGAAGAGTCGGGGTATTGCCACCTGAAGATCGCGGGCAACCTCGGCTCCGGCCATTCCACCTTCACGTTCAAGGGCAAGCACCACGAACGGGACGAGCAGTACTACCTCATGGAACTGACCGACCCGACCCACGAGCCCCCCCAGCCCATGAGCGAAGAGGAAGCCCTGTTCGAACCTCAATGGCTGCCCCTGAGCGAGGCCGCCGATCGGATGACCTACGAAAGCGAACGGGACTTCGTGAACCGGGCCTGGGAACTGGTGCGGGGGCTGGGGTAGTTTTGTCAAGTGCGCTCGAAAAACGCCGTCCGATAGGCAACTATTCTTGAGGTGGATTGTTCCTTTGAAATTCGAGCGCTTCGGTTTCGATCTGTTCAGCGGTCTCGAGGCGAGGTTGGCATTTGTCGGCCCATGATCGCCCGGGGTGAAGTACGTCCCATCTGGGTCGCAGACCCGCGTGTCGTCCTTTGCCGGGGTCATGGTTGCCGAATCCATCGATGAGTGAATTCCAGAGCGGGGCAAATCGCGCAATCAGCAAGGATTCTCCAAGCGGAATCCAAATATCATCGACTACCAAATAGCGGCAAGAAAAATCTTCTACGGAAAGGTTCGTAGCCTCCTCAACGCTCCGGAGATGTTGCATAAGTCGCGAAAAGAGCACTCGGCCTGGAATGGCAGACAAATCACTGCCCTTGCGAGCACCTTTGGGGACGGCCTTGCCGATATAGATCGGTGCCTTGCACCGCCCGCCCATGTTCGAGCCCGAGATCGGTTTATATGCTGGGAAATCACCATGATAGTAAATGGCGTATATGCCCGCACCATCGAAGTTCTTAATTTCCGCCAGTGGAACGACAGGTTGACGAAGCATCGCCTGAGCGACGCTTTCTCCCAACTGTCGTTTGTCCAGGGGATTGAAGGGAACAACATTATCTCGGGTCATGCACGAGTCCTTGAGCGCGAGCGTGCCACGGCCAGCAATTCAGCCTCGGCTATCCGCTCGGCGACGGACGCCGCAACGCGCCGCCCCAAGGCGACAGGAACGGCGTTGCCGAGTTGGCGCATGATTTCCGACCATGAGCCACGGAATACATAGCCATCCGGAAAAGTCTGAAGTCTGGCCGATTCCCGAGCAGTAAAGTAGCGCACCTCACCCGTCTCAAGGACCATCATGTTTTCACCGCCGGGCACGCCATGATCGCCCGCTTTCAACGTTTTTGCGGGCAGGTCAAGAGGACTTCCAGTATGCCCGGGATAAGGTCTGGCTCCGTCCTGAAATCCGTGGTTGTTGAAAATCGTCGGGCGTTTCGAGCGGGGATCCGGCATTCCTCGCAGAGCGTCTCGTACGGTTCTCCAGGGCTTTTCATCGATGAGCAGTGACCACGAGGCCAATTTTCGGACGCGCGACTCCAATCGTTCTGGAAATTCCGGTCGATCTTTCCTGGCGATTTCATGTCGATCCCAATAATCCCCGGTCACCCACTGGTCATGAAGTAGCGCATCCAGGGTGTGGGTCGGCTTCGGGAACGACCACTCTATCCCAAGGTCTGAACGAAAACCCACGATAAAGACACGCTCGCGCTTCTGGGGCACCCCATAGTCCGCTGCATTTACCAACGTGGGAACTACGTTATAGGTCAAACCGTACAGGTGTCTTGCTCCCGAGGTCTTTTCCTCCTGGAGTCGTTTCAAATGCCCCGACCAGCTTTCCGTCTCTCCCCGCACCACTTCGGGAAATTCCAATTGAAGGAGAATGTACTGGTAGTAATTGGCGAAACTTGAACGAGTCAGGCCCTTCACGTTCTCAACGATAAAGGATTTCGGCCTCAACCTGCGCACGATATCCACCGTGGAGGGAAACATGTCTCGCTTGTCACCGAATGCCTTGTGCTTGCCGCCCATGGAAAATGGCTGACACGGCGGGCCGCCCGCCAGCAAATCTATGCCTTCGGGGATGGAGGACCAGTCAAATTGGCGAACATCGCCTTCCCAGACGCGCCAGTCCTTCACAAGGGGATAGCCCCTGCGCTGGTTCTCTCGGATGGAATCGCAGGCCCATCGGTCCCATTCCACCACAGCGAGCGACTCGAAACCCGCCAGGGTTACGCCCATGGCCAGTCCGCCCGCACCGGCGAAGAGTTCGACCGATTGCAGCATCGCTCCGCCCCCCTATTCGTTGTTGAGGAAGTTGTACACCAAAATAGACACTTTTTCAGGATTGCTCAACTGGCACTCCCACACCACCAACACACGCCACCCCAATGCCCGGAGTCTTCGACGGTTTCTGCGATCACGAAGTCGATTGCCTTCCAATTTCTCGGTCCAGAAGGCAATGCGGGTCTTGGGCATGCGCGCGCGTCGACAATTTGCATGGCGGTGCCAGAAACAGCCGTGCATAAAGATTACAGCGTTCCGAGCGGGAAAAACCAAATCCGGATTACCGGGCAAGTCCCTGCCGTGAAGACGGTAGCGAAAACCCATACCATGAACAAGACGACGCAACGCCAGCTCGGGAACGGAGTCCTTGGCCCGGACTCGGGACATGAGCTCGCTTCGTTCAGCTTTGGACAGCGTGTCCACAGTATTCCATTCTCACTTGCGCCGTAAGCCTTACAATATCACATTCGATGGCAACCAGGCACCACCGAGTGACCGCCTTGGCCCGTTGCAATTAATACGCCGCGCACTCTGCGGCGCGCGGCGTATTGGTTGATCTCTCCATGCCGTGGGCTACGACGCGGAAATACAATAAAGATACTTGTTTCCACGGAGGAAGAGTTCGTTTCCAACGATCACCGGGGTGGCGTCGAAACCGTCTTCAAGGGTGTTCACGGCGACGGGAGTGAAGCTGTCGGACTGGGCTACGACGGCGATTTTTCCTTCGCGGTCGGCGATGTAGACGTGGCCCCCCGCGCCTACGGGGGAGGCGTAGATAATGCCAAGCCCCTCCAGGGGAGCCTGTTCGAATTTCACCGCGCCGGTTTTGGCGTCGATATTGGTAAGTTTGGCCGTGTTGGTATTCAGGAAGTAAAGGCGGTCGCCGTAGAGTAAGGGGGAAGAAACGTAGGGCGTGCCTCCGCTGTAGGTCCAGGCGATGGAATCGGTGCCGGTGAGATCGCCCGTATTGCCCAGCTTGATGGCCGCGAGGGCCGATGCCCGGAAGCCGCTGGCGCAGTAGGCCATGCCGTTGCCAAAAGCGGGCGTGGGGATGACATTCGCCGTCATACCGCCGCATTCCCAGATCAAGTCGCCCGTGGCCAGATCATAGCTCCGAATCTTGTTTGTGGCGTTGACCACAATCTGGGTCTTCCCGTCGACTTCTACCGCCATGGGCGAGGTCCAGGTGGTCTTTTCATCCCGGGACTTCTCCCAGATGAGCTCGCCCGTGGCCTTGTTGTAGGCTGCGATGCGCGAGCTGCCCTCGTGGTCCTGAAGGACGACGATCGCATTGTCCGCCAGGAGGGGCGAACTGCCTTCGCCGAAACCTCGCTTGATGGTCATCTTGTCGAGGGGCTTGCTCCACTGGTGCTTTCCGTCCACGTCGTAGCAGTGGAGTCCCCGGGAGCCGAAACTGGCCCAGACGAACTTCCCATCGGTCACGGCGGAGTAGGGCGCGAAACTGCCGGTGGGGTGGTGCCCCTCCTGAGGCACTTCCTTTGCCGCCGTCTGCTTCCAGAGAATCTTACCGTCGGCGCGGCTCATGCACACCACATCGAAGGCCCACGTACCCCCGCCCATATCGGTGGCGGTCAGGAGAAAAATCTTATCTTCCCAGACGATCGGTGTGGACTGGCCCGTGCCGGGAATCGGCACTTTCCACTTCACATTTTCCGTCTCGCTCCACTTGGTCGGGGGATTACCCGCCGGTGCGGCGCCGGTTCCTTCGGGGCCGCGCCAGTTTGGCCAATTGGCCGAGGCCAGGGGCGCGCTCAGGATAGCGGCCAGAAAACATGCGCGGAGCAATAGACGACCATATTGAATCTTCATCGAAGTCACCTCAATCCCAAGTTGCTGCCTGGGGTAAACCGGCCGGTTCACCCATCGTTCCCTGCAATTAATGGCTGTATTCAGCCCGACCGGCATTCGCGGTCAGGCCGTCGTCATTCTAGCCGCGTCGATGCTTCCCCCGCCACCTTCCCGCAGGGCAGCCCGGCCTGGATTCAAGCTCTAAGTGCAACATGCTGTTCTTTTCGTTGGGAATAGAAGACTTCATTTGGCGTTCGGTAGCC
>JAEUWI010000086.1 GCA_016791475.1 Candidatus Hydrogenedentota bacterium | reverse complement strand
CATACGACCCATAAGACCCATAAGACCCATAAGACCCATAAGACCCATAAGACCCATAAGACCCATAAGACCCATCGGGCGCGCGCTTCGCGGGCTGCACGCGGGTGACGCACAAAGCAATACAACCGGAATCCGCCCGCGTTACTGCTTTGCGCCGCCCTTCATGGCGCGCTCGATTTCGCGCTTGCCCTCGCGCTCTTTGATCGTGTCGCGCTTGTCGCGCACGTTCTTGCCGCGGCCAAGGCCGAGCAACACTTTCACGATGCCGTTCTTGAAATAGAGCTTCAGCGGGACCAGCGTAAGGCCCTTCTCGGCGATACGCTGGTCCAGCCGCAGGATTTCTCGTTTGTGCATCAGCAGCTTCCGGGCGCGCTCGGGCTCGTGGTTGTAGATGTTACCCTGCTTGTAAGGCTGGATGTGGGCGCCCACGAGATACAACTCGCCGTTGGTCCTGATGTCGGCAAAGCTGTCCTTCAGCGTCATGTTGCCCGCCTCGCGCAACGACTTGACCTCGGTACCCACGAGGACGATGCCGGCCTCGTAGGTATCCAGGATCTCATAGTTACGCCGGGCAATCCGGTTTTCTACAATGATGCTTTCGCCCATGGCTCGCCTAGTTCCGGCGCGGCCCCCAGGAGGGACCCTCGCAGCTCATGGTGAGGCGGGGAACGCGGCGCTCTTCGCTGGTTTCAACAGTGTAGGTATAGAGGCTCTTCTGGCCGTTGCGGGTTGAATAGTAGATGACGTGCCGCGAGTCGGGCGACCAGCTCGGGGATTCGTTGCTGCCCTGGGAGTCGGTCAGGCGGCGGTGGCCGGTGCCGTCGGCGCCCATGATGTAAATCTCCAGGCCTTCGCCGGACTTCTCGGCGACATAGGCGATGTACTTGCCGTCGGGCGACCACGCGGGGTCGTAGGAACTGCCGCCCTGGAAGGAGAGCCGCGCGGCGCCGTCGCCACTGCTGCTCATGACATAGATCTGGGGATTGCCGCCGCGGTCGCTGACGAAGGCAATGCGGCTGCCATCGGGCGAGAACACGGGCGAGGTGTCGAGATCGCGGTTACGGGTCAGGCGGCGCAAGTTCGTGCCGTCGGCGTTGCGCAGATAGATCTCGTTGTTCCCGTCTTTGCTGAGCACCTGGGCAAGCTGGCGGCCATCGGGCGACCAGGCGGGGGCGATGTTCAAGCCCACTTCCTTCGAGAGGGGAACGGAGACGCCCGTCATGCGGTCAAAGACGTAGAGAAAGGAGTAGCGGTCCTTGAAGGACAAGTAGGCAATCTTGCTGCCATCGGGTGACATCTTCGGCTTGATGGAGATCGAGTTGTGCTTCGTCACCTGCTTCATGTTCGCGCCGTCATAGTCGGAGACGTAAATTTCCTTGCTGCCGGTGGAGCCGGCGCTGAAGCAAATCTCGGAGGTACCGATGCCGGGCGTGCCTTCGAGATTCTTGATGACCTGCTCGGAGAAGTGGTGGGCGGCGAGGCGCGGGAAGTTCTTATCGACCTTCAGCTCCAGGCCAAAGACCTGGTTCTTGCTGAACAAGTCGAAAAGGCGGAATTCCGTTACCAGCGTGCCGCCGTCCTGCTTCAGGTTGCCGAAGACGAGGTGCTCGCTCTTGGTGGCGGCCCAGGCATCGCGATCAAGTCGCTGCACATCGGGATCGAGCGCGACAAAACCGGCGGGATAGCGCTCGGCGGGCAACACGTCAAACAGTCCGGAAAACTGAAGATCGTCGGCGATGACCTGGGCAAGATCCCGCGCGAGGGCGGCCAGAGAGGGATCGGACGACGCACAGGGCGGCACCGCGATCGGAATCTTCGCGCCGAGGGACTGGCCTTCGCCCACAATCTCCAACTGCGCGGCGGCACGGGGGGACAGGGCGACGAGCGCGCATATCACGGTTAGACCTAGCCAGAGCTTTGACTTCAAGGGACTCTCCTTTTGACCTATCGGGTCAGGGTAAACACGTAGGTAATGTACTGTTCAGCTTCCGTAAATGTATCTGGAAAAGGCGGCAGGGGCAAGGACTCCTTGATCGCCTGTATGCAACTCTCGCGCAGATTCAAATCGAAGGACCCGTCCACGATGACCGGGTCGTCGATAATTTCGCCGTTGCGATTGACCCAGAAGCCCACACGAACCTTGATCTCGGCGGCGTCCAGACTGAGTCCGGGTGGTACTTTACCAAGCCAGGCCCGGTCGACCTTGCGTTTCACCAAGGTGGCCCAATAGCTCAGGGCCGAGGGAAAGTCGGCCGCTTCGACTGCGGAACCCTGGGTAAGCTCGCCCACGTTCTTCGCGACGTGAACTTCCTCCAGGCCCTCCATGCCATCTTCCACACCGACAGGGCCGGTATCGACCGACTCAAGATCTTCCATGTCCTCATCGATGGGACTGTCGTCGGATTCCTCCAGCACGACGGGCTTCTTTGGCTTTTCCTTCGGCTTTTCCTCGGTCTTCTTCTTGTCTTCCGCCTTCGGCTTTTCTTTGGGCTTGGCCTCTTCCTTCGGTTTTTCCTTGGGCTTGGGCTCTTCCTTGGGCTTCTCCTTCGGCTTGGCTTCTTCCTTCGGCTTTTCCTTGGGTTTGGGCTCTTCCTTAGGCTTCTCCTTTGGTTTCGGCTCTTCCTTCGGCTTTTCCTTGGGCTTGGGCTCTTCCTTGGGTTTTTCCTTCGGTTTCGGTTCTTCCTTCGGCTTCTCTTCCGGCTTCTTCTCCGGATCCGGAATTGCATCCGGCGTGCCTTTGGCCTTGTCCTCGGGGGGCGGGCCCTGATGGGGATTGGGCGCGGCCTGATCGGGCCGGAGGGCACCCGTGTCTGCCCCCTGGACGAGCTGGATCCGGGTTACCATGGGGGGATCGCGCTTGAGCAGATAGACCAGCGTCAGCGGCACGACGAAAAGGGCAATATGGAGCAGGATCGAAAGCATCAGCGCGACGCTGAGCTTCGATGGCTGGGCCCCGGTTTGCCGGTATCGTACGGGTCTTCGTTTCATGGTCTCTAGCGTTGCCCCGGGAGGGGCGGGTTCAGCCCCCGCGGACATACCAAATATGGGGGGACGGCACGTGCCTGCACTTCACGTAGTATACCGTTTTTGGCGGGCCTGGTTCCATTTACGACCTCAAATCGCCAGGGCCGCCCAAAGACGTTTGGCTGCTTCTGATGTGTTCGGTCGCGTTTACATCCCGCCGCGCACTCCGCTACAATGCGGCCATGCACCGCCGCGCCAACGACTTTTCGACGCCATCCACGCACGCCCTTGCCCTTGTATATGCCCGCACTCTTGCGGGCTTTCTGCTGCTCATGGGCGGACTGTGGGCTATTGGCCTGGAAGGCATCTACGGTCACCCGACACCCTTTTATGCGCTTTTTGCGCCGGAGCCGGGCTTCGCGACCGCCATTGCCTTGTCGCTGCTGTTGCTCGTGGCCGGCTGGCGACTCATAGGCGGTCCGGTTCCGGGGAAGGCCCTGCCCGCGTATGCCATGCTGGTCACCATCATTGTGATCGTCTGGTTGCTCCTGCTGATACCTGAGGCGCGAGACGAAGGGGAACTGTTCCGCCGCTACCTCCGCAGGCTCCTGCCCGCGTTGGGGTGGCAGTTGCCGGTCGTGACGGTTATGGCGTGTGGCGTATTTCTCCTTCGACGTTTTCTCCTTCCCGCGCTGGAAACGGGCGAGGCACTGGACCGCCGCGCGGTGCGCCGGGTGCTCTGGGGACTCTTCGGGTTCTCCGTGCTCTTTGCATTTGCCGTCGCCATGATCCGGGACGGCTTCGGGGGCATCGACCAGGCCTACAGCCGTACGGCCTACGAATACATCGGCGACATTGGCAAGACGAGCAGCATACAGGGTTTATTCAGGGACTACCTGAAAATTCACGAGCACCTCTCGATGCATGCCAAGGTCCATCCACCGGGACCGATCGCTTTGCTCTGGATTCTATCCTTGTTCCTCTTCAGTAGTTCCCCCATGCCCCTTTCCGTGGCCACGGTCCTTTTCAGCACCCTGGCCATCTTTCCGCTCTATGGCTGGGTGAAGCGCATCGCGGGACAACGTTGTGCCCTGATTGCGGTGATTTGTTACGCCCTCGCCCCTTCCATCGTGCTCTTTACGGCCACCAGCGCAGACGCCCTCTTCACGCCCTTCACCCTCAGCACGCTTTATTGCTTCGAGCGCGCCATCCGCACCCGATCCGCGCGCTTTGCCCTGCTGGCGGGCATGGGCTATGGATGCATGGCGCTCCTGAAGTTCTCCCTCATTGGGGTGGGGGTGTACTTTGGCCTCGTGGGCCTCTGGATGCTGCTGAAGCCGGAAACCCGATGGAATGTGGTGCAAACGGCGCTGTTGATGATCATTGCAACCCTCGGGGTTATCGGGCTGGTCTATTGGTGGTCAAGTTTCAATATCATCGAAACTTTCCACGTGGCCAAGACACAATTCGACACGGATCAGCGCCATCTGGACGAGCTGACTCCCCGGCTGCCCGCGTGGACCTATCGCTTTCTGAACCCCCTGTGCTGGTTCTACTTCGGGGGCATTCCCCTCTCCCTGCTGGCCATTCGCGAAGTAATTCGCGGGGAGAAGGCGCGTCGGGCGACATGGATTATCGTCGTGCTAACGCTGCTCGCGCTGAATCTGCTTTACCTGGCGCGGGGCGAAGGCGAGCGCTCGGCCATGTATATGATCCCCTTCATGGTGCTGCCGGCCGCCTGTCACCTCGAGCGCGGGATAACATCCGGAAAAAGCGGCGGCGCGCTCTGGGTCACGGCGCTGTTCCTCATGTTTCAGTGCTGGTTTACAGAAACGTTTTTTTATACCTATTGGTGATCCCAATAGGGGCCTTATGATATTTGGTGCCCCATAGTTCGCGCGCCCCATACGCCCCATACGCCCCATACGACCCATAAGACCCATAAGACCCATTCATACCCCGACCCAAACCCGCGGAGGATCATCGCGCCATGTGGCGAGACAAAAAAGTGTCGGTCATCTTCCCGACCTACAATGAAAAAGACTCCATCCGCGCGGCGATTGAGGATTTCTTCGCCTCGGGCTACGTGGACGAAATCATCGTGGTCAACAACAACGCCGCCGAGGGTACCGACGACGAAGTGCGCCCCACTCAGGCGCGGCTGGTGCACGAATCGGCTCAGGGCTACGGCCACGCCATATGGCGGGGGCTGGACGAGGCCACAGGCGATCTGTTGATTCTCGCGGAGCCTGATGGAACTTTCGTGGGCAAGGACGTGATCAAGCTGTTGGCCTTCAGCGACGACATGCCGGTGGTCTTCGGCACGCGCACTGCACGGGAA
The DNA here is from genome assembly GCA_016791475.1 of Candidatus Hydrogenedentota bacterium. Classification (NCBI taxonomy): domain Bacteria; kingdom Pseudomonadati; phylum Candidatus Hydrogenedentota; species Candidatus Hydrogenedentota bacterium. The sequence continues at coordinate 17,221 of JAEUWI010000086.1, read as the reverse complement.
TTCGTCTGGGATGGCGCAAACATGGGCTTATTCCTCAAATGGGGGAATTACGCCGTGGGCAAGTTGATGGAGTTTCTCTTCAACACGACGTTCCTGAGCGATGTGGGCTGTACGATGCGTTTGCTGCACCGCCACGTGTATGAAAAGGTTCGCCCCCAGTTCACTGTGGGTGGCTCTCACTTCGGCCCCCAGCTCATGCTGCTGGTGATCTTGAACGGTTTTCCCTTTGTGGAGATCCCCGTGAATTATCGCAAGCGCGTAGGGGTATCTTCAGTGACCGGCAGTCTCTTTCGAGCCTTTACCCTCGGCTGTCAAATGATCCTGATGATTCTCCAGTATCGCCTCGGCTCCTGGCTCGGTCTGCTCCCGCGCAAGGACAAGACCGGCGCAGTTTGACAAGCCCGTCTCAGAATGGTATAGTCTGTCCACACCTTGACAGGTCCTTGGGGCGTGCCATGCCTGCGCGCTGTACCGTTAGGAATTTACTAGATTTCACAGGGCCTGTTCCGGGTATTTAGCGGGTTTATCAGTTTGGTGATCCAGCCAGGAAAGGACCCCTTCGACGCGTGAGTATGTATTCGCGAGAAGTTGTGGCGGAAGTACTGGCGGCGAATGATATTGTCCAAATCATTGGCGCTTTCGTGGAATTGAAGGGCGCTGGTGGTGGCCGGAAAAAGGGACTTTGCCCCTTTCACCGCGAGAAAACCCCCTCGTTCGTGGTCAGCCAGGACAAGCAGATTTACAACTGCTTTGGCTGCGGTAAGCATGGCGACGCCATCAGTTTTGTGATGGAACACGAAGGCCTGGCCTTCGTGGAAGCCCTGCAGAAGCTCGCGGATCGCGGAAACGTCCGCTTGCCCGCCCCCACGGGGGACAATAACGGCGCGGATGGCCTGCGCAAGCAGTTGCTGGACTGCAACAACTTGGCCACGCGATTCTTCCGCGCTGTACTGAAGGATGAAAACCGGGGGAAGACGGCTCGGGTCTATCTGGACAGCCGACGCTTGAAGGCGGAGACGGTGGATCGTTTTGGACTCGGTTATGCCCCGGAGGGCTGGAGCACGCTGCTGGATGCCCTGCAAAAAAGGGGTGTTTCAGAACCGGTGCTCGGCGCTTCCGGTTTGTTCAAAGATCGGGACGGCGGTGGTCGCTACGACGCCTTCCGCAACCGGTTAATGTTTCCCATTAAGGATGTTTCCGGCAACGTGGTGGCCTTCGGCGGTCGCGCGCTGGATGACAGTCCCGCGAAGTATATCAACTCTCCGGAGACCCAGGTCTACCGGAAAAGCCGTGTTTTGTACGCCCTTCACGAGGCCCGCGACGCAATGCGACGCGAGAAGTTCGCCATACTCGTTGAAGGGTATTTTGACGCCCTCCGCTGTTTTGACGCGGGCATCGAAAATGTCGTGGCGACCTGCGGCACCGCCCTGACGGCGGAGCAGGCCTCGCTGATTCGCCGTTACGTTCCCAGCGTCGTGATTGTATATGACGGGGACGCCGCCGGAATTCAGGCGGCGTTGAAGGGGACGGGGGTGCTGACGGCGGCGGGACTGGCGGTGCGCGCGATGGCGCTGCCCGGCGGTCAGGATCCGGACGACTTTATCCGGGACGCCGGTGGAGGCGCCTTCCGCCAGATGGTGTCGGAGGCGAGTGACTTTGTGACCTTTTACGCCCGGCAGAGCGAAAGCCGCCTGGGCAGTATCGAAGGGCGCACGCAAGTGGCCCATGAATTATTTGATATTTTGCGCCATATCGAGGACGAAGTCCGGTTGGACGAGTATCTCGGTCTGACGGCGGAGCGCCTGGGCCTGAACCCATGGGCATGCCGCAAGGAATATGAGAAGTACACGACGTCGACTCCGCAGCGAAAAGTGGAGGACGACGCGCCCGAAATTGAAGTTCAGTATGTTTTCTCGAAGGACGACTGCGATTTTCTTGCCGCACTGATGCGCGATCCGGCCCTGCTGGACACCGCGCGGAAGGCCCTGGAACTCGTGCCACCACGAAATCGCACGGCGATGCTGGAGGTGCTGGAGGTGCTCTGCCGCGGCGACGTTCGGAGCATGCAGTCGGATTTTGAGCGAGAAGAAGCCCGCCGTCTGTATGCCGCCTCCGCGGCGATAGACGCGGAGCAGATCACGGAACCGGAGTTGCTGGTTTCCAAGCGTTTGAAGGCCCTGGAAAAAGAATCGCTGCGCATTGAAGCCGCAGAAACAATTGCAGAAATCCAGGAAGCCGAGCGCGCGGGAGATCCACTGCGCCTGACCGTGGCATTGCAACGAAAAGTACAGCTAAAAAAACAGTTGGAGCGGATTGGCGCCTCATAGGAGGCCCCCAATCCCAACCGGCACCACGAATCGAGGGTGAGCCATGGCCGTGACAAAGAAAACCAAGCCGACGACCATCAAGGACCAGAAGACGACCGAGACGATAGAGCGCGCCCGGGAAACCGGCAGGCTGACCTTTGACGAGCTTGACGCGATCCTCCCCGAAGATGCGACGCCGCAGGAAATCGACGACGTCATGGTCGCGCTGAGCGACACCAATGTCGAACTGGTCGATGAATATAAAATCGATTCCGAGCGCAAGGCGGAAGACAGCCGCAAGGCAAAGATCGCCAAGAAGGCGGAGCTGCGCCGCGAAGCCGCCCACAGCCGACTCGAGCGCGCGGACGACCCCGTGCGCATGTACCTGCGCGAGATGGGTCGCGTTCCCCTGCTCACCAAAGACCAGGAAGTGGCCATCGCCAAGCGCATCGAAGCCGCCGAAAACGACCTGAACGACGTTATCCTCGGCACCCCCTATACCCTCAAGGAAGTGCAGATGATCGGCGCCCGCCTGCTGGCCGGCCGCCTGAGCTACGCACAGATCTGCAAGGATGAAGACCCCCGCATCCACCACCGCTTCGTAAACGACCTGCCCGACTTGATGGAAAAAATCGTCGAGCTGGACACGAACATCGAAACGCAGGACAAGAAGTCGCGCAAAGGCGGTATGACCGACAAGGCCCGCCAGAGCCTCGACAAGAAGATCGATGCGTCCCGCGAAGAGCAGATTTCCATCGTGAGCCTCTTCAACCTGAAGTCCAAGGAGATCTCCAAGATCGGCCGGAAGATCAAAGGTCTGAAGCGCCGCATCCAGGCATGCCGCGACGAGATCGATCGGGTCGAACGCGAGATCGGCCACGACGGCAAGGAAATCCAGGAGCAGGCCGCGAAAATCCGCCGCACCGCCACGGCCAACGAGAAACTGGGGCCTGAAAAGGAATCCATCCTCGACGCGGAACGCCGCCTCACCATCGCCCAGCGCAAGATCGACCAGATCGAAGCGGACGCAAAGCTTAACGCCGACGAAATCGGCGCCCTCATCGACATCATCAAGCACCGTGAAGAACTCATCTACAATGCGAAGATGGAGCTGGTGGAGGCGAACCTGCGCCTGGTGGTCAGCATCGGCAAGAAATACACCAACCGCGGCATGTCCTTCCTCGACCTGATCCAGGAAGGCAACATCGGCCTGATGAAGGCGGTGGACAAGTTCGAATACCAGCGCGGTTACAAATTCTCCACCTACGCCACCTGGTGGATCCGCCAGGCCATCACCCGCTCCATCGCGGATCAGGCCCGCACCATCCGCATTCCCGTGCACATGATCGAATCCATCAACAAGCTCGTGCGCACAAGCCGCCGCCTGGTGCAGGAATACGGCCGCGAACCCAGCCCCGAAGAGATCGCGGAAGAGATGGAAATGTCGGCCGACAAGGTCCGGTCCATCCTCAAGATCGCTCAGGAAGCCATCAGCCTCGAAACCCCCGTGGGCGACGAAGGCGACTCCAGCTTCGGCGATTTCATCGAGGACAAAGGCGCCGAAAGCCCGGCCAACGCCACGGCCTTCAGCGTGTTCCAGGAACGGCTCGACGAAGTGCTCGGCTCCCTCACCGAGCGCGAAGAGAAGGTGCTCCGACTGCGCTTCGGCCTGGGCGACGGCTACCCCCGCACCCTCGAAGAAGTCGGCAGCGTGTTCAACGTCACCCGCGAACGCGTCCGCCAGATAGAAGCCAAAGCCCTCCGCAAAATGCGCCACCCCACGCGCTCGCGCGAGCTCAAAACCTTCCTCGACTGGAGCCTCATGCAATAGGCCACCCACGCGAAGACTTCGAGCCGGACGCGCCCCAAGACGCGTTCGGCTCTTGCGTTTTCCGCCGCGGAACCAGTATGATTGCCCCCTGTTCCGGCAGCCAACTTCAGGGGCCCTTAGCTCAGTCGGTTAGAGCAGGTGACTCATAATCACTTGGTCGAAGGTTCAAGTCCTTCAGGGCCCACCAATGATACCAACGACTTACGCAGATCGCGTAGGTCGTTTTTTGTTGCAACCCCCTCAAATGTTGCAGATTTGTGCCAACTTGAAGGGCGGAACGCAAGGATTACCCTCCAAACAGGTCGTGCGATGATTCTATTGCATTTTGCCTGGATCGTCCCTCTCGAACGTCCGCCACGTGTCCCAATGCCCCCGCGTTGAGCCGGGCTCGTAGTCGCAGGTCACGATGAACAGATCCTCCTCCGCCATGCGTTCCGGCGAAAGATTTATCTGAATATACGTCGAGGCCCGTGCTGTCCAGTTGGCGTAACCGTCCACCTCCGAGGTGGCGATGGGTACCCCATTCAGCGTTAGCTCCTTAATCTTCGCGTTCGGATAGGGGAGCCGCAACTGGATGCTCGCGCCGTGCTGGATGGGCGCGGGCACCCCCACCGTTTCCACTTCCGCAGGGACTTTCTCCGGCGTGCGATGCGTCACATACAACTGCGGCGTGGGGCCGTTCTGTCCCGCGGGCCAGTCGTGGAAAAAGTCCTTGATCGCCGCGTAGTTCATGCGGGGATGTTTCTCCAGCTTCGCCAGCGTCACCTCCAGTTTGTCGTCGTTCAGGTAGCCTTCGGCACTCGCGCTGGTGGCGAGAAAAGCACTGGCCCGGCCCTCCATCGCCGGGTCCAGGCTGCCGAAGGTGAACTCGTCCATGCGATTCCACAGCTCCATCCGGCTTGCCCGGCGCGCCGTCGCCGTCTGGCCATAGGCCACGAGATAGACGTGCGTGTTGCTCATGATGACTTGGTTGGGATAGCCGGGATAGTAGTAGCCCGGCCAGCGTTCGTTGCCGATTTCCAGCAGACGCTGGTGTCGCACCAGCCCGCTTTCTTCCCAGCACACCTCCGTGGCGGAGACCAGCGTGTGGAAGTGGTCGTAGAGGTAGTTCGCAGCATAGTACCGCGGCTGGCCGTACCAACTTTTCGCCGCCATCTCGGAAACGCCGGGGCCATAGAACTGGCGCTCGGCATCGTCCTCCAGCGTGTCCATGGGATAGCCCGCGACCATCGCCGCCTCGTCCATCTGACGCACGATCTCCCGGTGATAGGGCCGCAAAGCGCTGTTGGAATAAGCGCAGCCCGAGCTCTCGAACATGATGTACTTTTCGAAGTCCAGACTCGTTCCGTGGATGTCCGCATGGAGATCGGGCTGGAAGCGATCAAAGACTCGCTGCACATACACCGCCTCGGGCACCTCCTCGGGCTTCAAGGGGCCGTCCTTATTCCACTCGGTGTAGATGGGTGTGAACTGGCCCTTTTCATAGCGGTCGGGATCCACCAGCGGCAAGAACACCACGACCTGATTTCGGAGAATCTCTCCGACCCGCGGATCGCTCGACAGGAACCATTCGATGATGCTCATTACTGTCGTGGCCGCGCCCCGCTCGTTCCCCGCATGGAGCGCGGTGACGAGGGCGTGTTGCTTGTGCTCATCGGGTACGTCGGGGTCGGTCATGGTGACGGAATAGATGCTGCGGCCCTCCACCGACTTGCCCAGCTCCTCCAACTGAAAGCCCACGGGGTGCTCCGCAGCCCAATGCCTTAACACCGCCTCGATCTTTTCATAAGACGGCCAGATTGCGGGGCCGCCCAGCGCGGTGGTCGGCGGGATGCGCGGGGCGTCGGGGGGCTCCTGGGTGTGGGCGGTATAAGAAGCGATGGCCAGGGTGATTGCGATGAACCACCAATGCAATGTAGCGAAACGCATAGTGAAAGACTCCTTGAAATGTCGGTGGAGCGGACGATAACACGTGGGGCGATTTTCGTGTCGACGAGCTTACCCTGCCACTTCTCGCCTGCAAATGTAACGTGCAAGGCTGGGAGCGCAGGCGTCCCGCCTGCAGAACGCCTCTTCTTTCCCTTTCGGACGCGATAGCGGTTGACAGTACAAGTGTGTAATGTTTTAATGACAACAAGAGTTGCGGCAGAATACGTTCGGAGCGGACTATACTATGAAGTCCACAGTCTATATTGAATCGTCGGTTGTCAGCTACCTGGCGGCGCGTCCCAGCCGCGATGTGATTGTCGCTGCCCGGCAGGCGGTCACGCGGGACTGGTGGGACAACCACCGAAGTCGGTTTGAATTGTGTGTGTCCCAGCTCGTCGAGAGCGAGATTCGTGGAGGTGATCCCGAGGCTGCGATTGGAAAGCCTGATGGGGATTCCAAGACTAAGCATTTCCGACGAGGCGAGGTTCGTCGCCAGGAGACTGCTTGCGAGTGGCGCAGTACCTCAGGGTAGTGCGGATGACGCGCTCCATATCGGAATTGCCGCAGCCCAGGGTGTTGACTTCCTGCTGACGTGGAACTTTCGCCACATGAACAACGTGGAAACGGAACTAGCCGTACGCCGCGAGGTGGAACGTTGCGGATACCGCTGCCCTACGTTCTGTTCGCCAGAGGAACTAGGAGGTTCGATCGATGTTGCCAGACCCGATAGTTGAGGAAATCCGCCTCATCCGTAAGGCGCATGCGGATAAGTATGAGAACGATTTGGATAGAATTGTCGAAGCACTCCGCGAAGAGGAGCGGGCGTCGCCCCATGTGTTCCTGAATCCCGACCCGAAAAAGCTCTCGGTGCCAAGAGCCTCTGAACAAGCGGAGAGCTACGGCGCCGTGGCGGATGATACGCGCGATTCGCCCTGAAGGTCGGCGAATTTATCGTCATTGGTGTAGTTCAACAGGGGCCAGTTGGATGCGCCTTGCGGCACCAAGTCCATTTCGCCACGGGCACACGAATCGGCGTAGCCGAATCGCGTGGCACGACTTGAAATCGCTTTTTGTTTCGCAGTTATCTTGACATCCCCATGTCTTCGGGTCTATGTTGTTATAACCAATTGCGCAGCACTCAGCCCCGGCCCGAGGAACCCATGAAGATCACCGACGTCAAAACCATTCTCCTCACCGGGCCCTGCACTCACGATCCTTTCCTCAGCGAGACGCGTAAGCTGCGGAGCGCCGCGTTTATTGAGATTCACACCGACGCCGGGCACATCGGCGTGGGGGAGACCTACGGCGGCTATTTCGCGCCGGAATCGGTACCATCCATCGTGGAGTTTTTCAAGCCGATCCTCGTCGGACAGAACGTAGATGACATCCCCGATCTGTGGGAGCGCATGTACCACTGCGGGAACTTCTGGTGCCGCGTGGGGCTGGGCCTCATCGTGTTGAACGGCATCGAAGCCGCGCTTTGGGACCTCAAAGGAAAGCTTGAAGGTAAACCCGTCCACGCGCTCCTCGGTGGCGCGAAGCACACGCGACTCGCGGCCTACGCGACGGGCGGTTCGAGCAATTATCCTCTGGACAAACTTTCACGCAAGATGGACCACTACCTGGCCTTGGGCTTTCGGGGCTTCAAGGTCGGCGCGGGCAGTTTTCACGCCGACCACGGCTTTGCAATCGAGAGCGAGCCTGCGGCAGCCGCAGCCTTTGAAGTGGCGAAGCTGGAATACATCCGGATGCACGTGGGCCCGGATATCGGCGTCATGATGGACGCCCACATGGGGAATGCGCCCACGGGCCATTGGAGCGTGGAGACGGCCATCGCGGTGTGCCGGGCGCTCGAACCGTACAACCTCGTTTTCTTTGAGGAACCGCTGCACTATACGAACCCCTGGGGTTATGCGGAACTCTGCGCAGCGACTACCCTCCCCATCGCGGGCGGTGAATGCCTCACCGGCGCGGCGGAGTGGCGCACCTTCATCGACATGGACTGCTTCGACATCGGCCAGCCTGATGCGTCTTTCACCGGCGGACTTTTGGTCGTGGTGGAGGTCGCGGCGATGCTCGCGGCCCGCAATCGCAGCATCGCCACCCATGCCTGGGGCGCGGGTGGATCGCTCATGCAGAATGTCCACGCGGCCTTCGCCTGCGCGAACACGTGCATCGTGGAAGTGCCGCCGGACTATGGCCCGCTGCACAGCGAGGTGGTGGGGGATTCCTTCCAGATGAAGGACGGCTTCGTGTTGCCGCCCGAAGCGCCCGGCCTCGGCATTGTATTGAGCGAAGCCACCAAGGCACGATATCCCTTCAAGCCGGGCAGCGGCGAATTCAATAGCGTGCCGGGCAAAAGCCTGGAAGAAATGGACGACTTGCTCACCCGATGAATATTTTTATCGACACGCCGATTTACGAGCCGGGCCTCACGCGCCTCAAGGCCCTGCCGGGCGTCAACGTGACCATCGCCGATCCCATCACCGAAGAGCGCGTGGTGCGTCCGGTAGAGCAGCTCCGCGATATCGACGCGCTCTTCTGCGCCGACGTGCCGGAGAATCTGGACGACATGAGCGCGCTCCAGTGGATTCAGATTACCTCCTCGGGGTTCGAACACATCATTCCCCACAATCTTCCCGCTCGGGGCGTTCGCGCTTCCAACGCGCGGGGTGTTTTCGACGTGCCCATCGCCGAGTGGTGCTTCGCCATGATGGTGAACCTCGCCCGCGATCTGCCGCAGATGTATCGCAACCAGCAGGCGGGCCACTGGGATCGGGGCGCGCAATTTCAATCCGAGATTCGTGGACGCACCGTCGGATTCTGGGGTTACGGCGGCCTCGCCCGCGAAACCGCGCGCATCGCGAAGTTTGCTGGATTGAAAATTCACGTGCTTGCGCGCAACGGCGCGACGCCGCAACATGAACTCTACCGCGTGCCCGGCACGGGCGATCCCGACGGCGTCTTGCCCGACCAAGTCTTCGCGACCGAAGCGAAGAGCGAATTTCTGTCCGGCCTCGATTTTCTCATCATCGCGCTGCCCTTGAACGACAGCACACGCGGACTGGTGACGGCAGAAGACTTGCGTAAATTGCCGAAGACCGCATTCCTGCTCAATCCCGCGCGCGGTCCCATCATCCAGGAGGCGGCGCTGCTTCAGGCCCTGAACGAAGGCTGGATCGCGGGCGCGGCGCTCGACACCCACTACCACTACCCCATGCCGCCGGAGCATCCGCTTTGGAAGATGCCCAATGTGATCATGACGCCCCACATCTCGGGTTCGACGAAAAGCACACGCTTCCCCGAGCGCGTGTGGGACTTGTTTGTGCAAAATGTCGAGCGGGTGTTGCGGGGCGAGGCACCGCTGAATGAATTGGCATCGGACGCGCTCACGCCAAGGACTTAACGCAATGTATTTGAGCGCGCGCAAAACGGGAGCACGGACTTTCCTGTCCGTGTGTTTTCGTGCAACTTCGTTGCGCGATACACGGGTAAGAAAACCCGCGCTCCCGTTAGCGGACTTTGAGTCGGTGAAAGGTTGACCATGAGTCGTGTCATCACTGGAATCTGTATCGTGGCCTGCGCATTGGTCTGCTTCCATGTCAACTCGCAAGAATCGACGCGCCCCGAACTCAACGGCGAAGTTGTCACCGCCAAGACTCCCGACGGTATCGAATACGGCCTCTGGGGCACCAAGGTCACCTATCCCGCGCCCACGCTCTTCATCTTCGCGTCCGACATCAAAGCCACCCTCGACAACCCCTATTTCCGCCAGTGCGGCGACGCGCTTGCGGAGCAGGGCTATCTCTGCGTCTCCCTTGACCTGCCGGGCCACGGTACGGACCAGCGTGAGGGCGAGCCGGGCTCCCTGGGTACCTGGCGCACGCGCAGCGATAACAATGAGGATTTCATTGCGCCCGTCACCATGCGGGTGCGGGCCGTACTCGATCACCTCATCGCCACGGGCGCATCGGACCCCGCGCGCATCGCCGCCTGTGGCACCTCACGCGGCGGTTTCATGGCCCTCCACGTCGCGGCCGCGGATCCGCGCATCCGCGCCACGGCAGCATTTGCGCCCGTCACCAATCTCATGGCGCTGCGCGAGTTCAGTGGCGCGAAGAATACCGAGCATGTTGCCGCTCTGTCGCTGCTGGCGAATGCTGAGAAGTTCGCAGGTCGCGCGGTCTGGCTGATCATCGGCGACCGCGATGAGCGCGTAAGTTCGGACGACGCCATCGCATTTGCCCGCCGCGTGACGGCGATCTCGCTCGAGAAGACTAACGAAGCCGACGTTACGCTGGTCGTGCTGCCCGAACCCAAGGGCCACACGACGCCCAAGGGTGCACCGGAACTGGCCGCTGAATGGATTGAGGATAAGTTGAAGTAATGCTCGTATTTCTTTCTCTGTGTTTTTGCGTTCTTTGTGGTCGAAAATAGAAATGAGCAACCACATAGAACGCAAAGAGCACCAAGGATCCATTTTTAATTTTGCGCGCTGCGCACAAGGAAGGCAACATGATGAAGAATCGCATAGGTGTCTTGGCTGGACTTGTCGCAGCGGCGGCGCTGCTGGCCCCCGTATTCGCTGCCGAGTCCGCGTTTACTTTCCCCGAGTCCAACCTCTCCGTGAAAGGACGCGTAACCCTTCTCGCCATTGATGATCAGGGCCTGCGGGATCGTGAAAATCTCAACCTAACCCTCTCGAAGCCCAAGGTGCGCAAGGAGCCCGTGCTCACGCCCGAGCAGGGCAACCCGAATGCGCCCGACACCATGGCGGCCCATTTCTACGGCACCGTCCTCCACGATAACGACAAGTTCCGCATGTGGTACTACGCCGTCAGCAAGGAAAAGGGTCAGGAGCAGGACCTGAAGCAGGGTCCGGTTTGTTACGCAGAAAGTGACGACGGCATCGATTGGACAAAGCCCCATCTTGGGCAGGTCGAGATCAACGGCAGCAAGGAAAATAACGCTATCTTCCTGCCTGACCCCTTGACTCAGATTGCCATGGTGCTCCTCGACGAGGATGACCCCAATCCTGCTCACCGCTATAAAATGCTCTATACGACGCGTCAAAAGACATGGGTATTCCGGCCCGCCTTCAGCGCCGACGGTATCCAGTGGAATGTGCCCGATGGCTATCCCACGGATAAATTCATGGAAAGCGGAAGTCTATTCAAGTTTGGTGGTCGCTATATTGTGCATGGTCAGGGCATCGGAATGAATGGGCGAGGCGAAGTTGAAGGCCGGCAGGGCTATGCCTCCACGTCGCAGGACTTCATGACCTGGGACATCCCCTATCACGACGCCTTTCGCCTCGCGGAAGCGGAGGATCTCTCCAAGCGGGGCTTGCTCGGCGACTATCCACAGGTGCATCTCGGCATTGGCGCTGCCAGCTTTGGAAACGTAGCCGTGGGTTTGTATGGACGCTGGCACAATCCCCCGGAAGGACAGGGTCGAAAGGAAGGTTGGTACGGCTCCGGCCTGATTACCTGCGATCTCGCCCTTGTGGTGAGCAATGACGGCATACAATTCCGCGAGCCACAGCCGGGCCATGTATTCATCTCACAACTGGATTCACCCGCCACCCAGGCCGCTGGCGAAAACGACCCCACCATCCTCTGCCAGGCCAACGGCATCCTGAACGTGGGCGACGAAACCCTCATCTACCACGGCCGCTGGCGCAACGCCACCGACACCGCGAAAAACTACTACGGGGAAATCGGCCTCGCCACGCTCCCGCGCGATCGCTGGGGTAACCTGAGTGTCGCCGAGGGCGCCGAAGTCGGCACGGTATGGTCCGCACCGATTACGTTGCCTGCGGAGGCAGTCGCAATTTCACTCAATGCCGATGGTGCCAAGAACATTACCGTCGAAATCGCGGATGAAAACGGCGCCTTGCTGCCCGAGTTCAGCGGCGAAAACAGCGGCGAGGTGAAAGGGGCCAAGTCGATGACCAGCCCCGTGAAGTGGAAAGGCGACGGCCTCGCGTTGCTTGCGGGAAAAACCGTTCGGTTGAAGCTGGGGCTTAAGGGAGAAAAGACCGGGCTCTACGCGGTTTATCTTGATCCGGTAAAGTAAACCTACCACGTTCACGCTACGCCGGGTGCCACATTGATCGAGCTACACTCCTTTGATGTGGCACCCTTCATTTGGCGCGGCCGCTGCGACGGGAATTGGCTACAAGAACTCTCGCACCGCATCCACCAGCCTCGGCAACACCTTCCCCGACGGCCCCTGCAAGAAGGCATCGGTGATATACCCGGTAAACTCCGTCGGCTCCAGGTTGCACTCGATGATGTAGGCCCCGTTGCGCTTCGCGATTACCGGCAGTTCCGCCGCCGGGTAGACGGTGGCGGAAGTGCCAACGATAATCACCACGTCCGCCAAGGCCGCCGCGCGGTCGGCGGCTTCCAGCGCGTCGCGGGGTATGGCTTCGCCGAAGAGCACCACGTCCGGCTTCATCACCCCGCCGCAGGCGCAGCGCGGTGCGTTCTCGCTCCGAAGTGATAGGTCAAGGGGCACATTTCCGGCGCACACCACGCAGCGCATGTGCCGGCCATTACCGTGGTATTCGATCACCTGCACCGAGCCCGATTCCTGATGGAGGTTGTCGATGTTCTGCGTGATGATCGCTTCGAGCCGACCCATGTTCTGGAGCGCGGTCAGGGCATGATGGCCCGGATTCGGTTGCACATCACCCAGCATCGCGCCGAGGTCGTACCACAGTTGCCACACGCGATCCGGGGCTTCCAGGAACGCGTCAATCGTGGCGTAGTCTTCCGGCGGATAGGTGTCCCAAATCCCCCCGGGACTCCGGAAGTCGGGGATACCGCTTTCCACCGAGATGCCCGCGCCCGTAACGGCGATGACGTGGCGGCCTTTGGCGATGGCCTGTGCGGCTTGTTTGAGGGCGTCGGTCATGGGGTGGTGCCTCCGGGAGGTACTCGTGTTATCCATTGGCACTCGGTTTTGGAACGGCGCACCAACGTGGGTTAAGCTTCCAGCTTGACATTAAGCTCACGTTGGTGACCAAGCGGCCACATGCGCTTGTTTTGTGACCGTGAGCGCCAAACGGGAGCGCGGGTTTTCTTACCCGCGTATCGTGCGACTCCGTCGCACGAAAATCACGGACTGGAAAGTCCGTGCTCCCGCTGGACGATAACTTTCACAAGTCCTCCGCCTGCCCCGTCACCCGCCTAAGCCTTCGCGATCCGCTCCAGCCCGCCCATGTATCCGCGCAGCACTTCCGGCACGATCACCGACCCATCGGCCTGCTGGTAGTTCTCCAGCACGGCCACAAGGGTTCGGCCGACCGCCAGGCCCGAGCCATTGATCGTGTGGACGAACTCGGGCTTCTTGTCGCGCTTGAAGCGGATATTCGCCCGGCGCGCCTGGTAGTCCGTGAAGTTCGAGCAGGAGCTGATCTCGCGGTAGGCGCTCTGGCCGGGGAGCCAGACTTCGAGGTCATAAGTCTTCGCAGCGGAGAAGCCGAGATCGCCGGTGCACAGCGTCATGACGCGATAGGGGAGACCCAGCGCCTGCAAAATCGCCTCGGCATTGTTCGTCAGCTTCTCCAGTTCGTCCCAGCTATCTTCCGGGCGGGTGAACTTCACCATCTCCACCTTGTTGAACTGGTGCTGGCGGATCATGCCGCGCGTGTCCTTGCCATAGGCGCCCGCTTCGCTGCGGAAACAGGGCGTGTATGCCGCGTAGTAAATCGGCAGATCGGAATCGCTCAGAATTTCGTCGCGATGAATATTCGTCACGGGCACTTCCGCCGTGGGGATGAGCCAGTAGTCCGTGTCCGTAATGCGGAAGCCGTCCGCCGCGAATTTCGGCAATTGGCCGGTGCCCTGCATGCTCTGCGAATTCACCATGAAGGGAGGCAGGATCTCGGTGTAGCCGTGCTGGCCGGTGTGCGTGTCCAGCATGAAATTGATTAGCGCCCGTTCCAGCCGCGCGCCCGCGCCCCGGCTCAGGCAGAAGCGCGCGCCGGTCAATTTCGCCGCACACTCAAAGTCCAGGAGGCCCAGCGCTTCGCCAATGGCCACGTGATCCTTGGGCTCAAAGTCGAATTTTGGGATCTCGCCCCATTTCCGCTCTTCGCGGTTGTCGGCGTCGCTCGTGCCCACGGGCAGGCTCTCATCCGGAAGATTGGGGATGCCCAGCAACAGGTCGGCCAGCGTGGCGTCCACTTCGCGCACCTGCTCTTCCAGCACCGCGATGCGATCCTTGATGGTCTTCATCGCGGCGATGGCTACGCTCGCATCCTGTTTGGCTTTCTTCGCCGCGCCGATGGCCTCGCTGGCCACATTCTGCTCCGCGCGGAGCTGTTCCATCTCATAGACCAGCGTACGGCGCTTCGCGTCTTCTTCGAGTACCTGGTCGATGGCGAAGGAGCCGCCCCGTTTCGCCAGTGCGGCGGTAACGGCTTCGGGGTCCTGGCGGATTAGTTTGATGTCGAGCATGATAGGAGGCCTTTTAGGATAAGCAGGCAAGCAATAGTTACAAATCACAGGGACTACAGGGACAGCAGAGACTTATATGCAACTTGCTTCCAGTCCCTTACGTCCTTTCGGTCCCTTAAGTCTTTCGTCCTTCAAGCACCCCCGCAATCATGCATACCCTAGCCGCGCAGCATGCCCAGCAGGCGATCCAGCTCGTCCAGCGAGAAATACTCGATCTCGATCCGGCCTTTGCCGCCTTCCTGCGTCTTCAGGTGGACCTTCGTGCCCAGGCGGCGCCGGAGGTCGTCTTCCAACTGGGCGACGTTCGGGTCTTTGGGCGGTTTCAACGCGGGGGGCTTGGCGGCGCCCTTCTGTTCCGTCGCCAGCTTTTCCGCCTGGCGCACCGAGAGGCCCTCGTTCACAATCTTTCGCGCGGCGTTAATCTGGCCCGAGACCGATTCGATGCTCAGCAGCGCCCGGGCGTGGCCCATGCTCAGCGAGCCATCCGCCACCATCACCTGCACCGGCTCGGGCAGGTTCAGCAGGCGGAGCGAGTTCGCCACCGTTGCCCGCTTCTTGCCCACTTCCTGAGAGACCTGCTCCTGGGTCCAGCCGAATTCGTCCATCAGATCCTGATAGGCCTGGGCCGTTTCCATCGCGTTCAGATCTTCGCGCTGAATATTCTCAATGATGCCCAGCTTGAGCATGTCGCGGTCCGACACGTCCCGGACCACGGCGGGGATCAGCTTTCGATCCGCCATGATACTCGCGCGGACGCGCCGCTCACCGCTGATCAATTCATAGTGCTCGCCGACCCTGCGAACCAGAACCGGCTCCTGCACGCCGTCGCGGCGGATGGATTCCGCCAGTTCCTGAAGAGCTTCTTCGCGGAAGACGTGGCGCGGTTGCTTCGGGTTGGAGCGCAGCTCCGAGGGGTCCACCTCGATGAGTACGGCGCCATCGCTCAAAGCGACGGGTTCCGCTGGTGCGGGCGCGACGGTTGCGGTCGGGGTCGGCGCCGTGGCAGGCCGATTCAATGGAGACCCACCGCCGATCAGCGCCCCCAGGCCCTTGCCCAGCCCTTTGCGCTTGGCATCAGCCACGGGTGATGACCTCCCGCGCCAGGGCGAGGTAGCCCTGGGCGCCCGCGCACTTCAAGTCGTAATAGATGACGGGCTTGCCAAAGCTGGGGGCCTCGCTCAGGGTCACATTCCGGGGGATGATGGTCTGGAAGACCGACTCGCCGAGGTGACCCCGCACGTCGTCCATCACCTGCTTGCACAGATTCGTGTGCTGGTACATGGTCAAGAGCACGCCGAAGACCGTAAGCTCGGGATTCAGATTGTCCCGCACCAGGATAATGGTCTGAAGCAATTCACTGAGCCCTTCCAGCGCATAATACTCGCACTGAAGCGTCACCAGCACACCATCCGCCGCCACGAGCCCGTTCAGCGTCAAAATGCTGAGGGAGGGGGGGCAGTCGATGAATATATAGTCATAGTCGTTCAAGGCCTCGGCCAGGCGCGTCTTCAGGCGAAATTCCCGGCCTTCCTCGTCAATCAGCTCGACTTCCGCGCCTACCAGCTCCCGGTTTGAGGGCACGATGAAGAGATTGTCCCACTCCGTGGCGAGGGCGACGTCGGCAACAGATTTATCGTTGACCAGCAGGTCGTAGACACTGCCTTCCACGGCGTTCTTATCGACTCCGAGGCCTTGGGTGGCGTTGCCCTGCGGGTCCAGGTCGATCAGGAGCGTCTTCTTGTGGGCCGCGGCCATGCAGGCGGAGAGATTGACGGCGGTGGTGGTCTTGCCCACGCCCCCCTTCTGATTGGCTATAGCAATTACACGTCCCAACGATACGCCCTAACAGTTCTGGTGGTGGATAAGGAGGTAGAAACAAGGGGCGTATGATACGAACCCCGCCCAGGCTAAGTCAATAGCGGGACGGAATTTGGGGCGGATCGGCCGCAGAACTCAGGTGCCGAACTGCCGCAGATGATGCTCAAAGTGGAGCACGTGAAAGCGGTCCCAACCGTCAATATCCATCCGACCAAAGGTGGGGTGGGGGGCTGGTTTCAACTCGTCCGCCTGCACGAGGGTCAGGTACTCCTCCAGAATGGCCTGGAGCGTTTCCAGATCGCCGGGCTCGCGGGCTTTGAGACCCTGGTGGAGCAGGTGCTCCGGCAGTTCCATCGCCATGGTGATAGGAAGTACGCCCGCCAGAACGAGGGGGCGTTTTACGCATCGGGAAAAACAGTTGCCAAAAAAAGGAATAGTGCGCGACTTGCCCATGGAATGGCGTAGCGACCAGATCAGGTGCTCGATCATGGTGTCCCGGCGCAACTGGCCCCAGCGCGGGATCGCATCACGCTTGATCCCGCCTAGACGCTCTACGACTTCCTCAACAAAATCCCCATCGAAATGGTGCATAAAACGCTTCCCACAGTCTTCCCGTGGCTATTCTACCACCAAGCGGGGAAAATGGTACAGGGCGCTGTAGGCGGTAGGCGGTAGGCGGTAGGCTGTAGGCGGTAGGCTGTAGGCTGTAGGCTGTAGGCTGTAGGCTGTAGGCTGTAGGCTGTAGGCTGTAGGCGGTAGGCGGTAGGCGGTAGGCGGTAGGCGGTAGGCGGTAGGCGGCAGGCGGCAGGCGGCAGGCGGCAGGCGGCAGGCGGCAGGCGGCAGGCGGCAGGCGGCAGGCGGCAGGCGGC